>PMKA01000480.1 GCA_003157575.1 Opitutia bacterium | reverse complement strand
GCTCGCCGGACTCACAACCACCCAATTTGCCGCACTGACTTCGACGGAAATCTCCAACCTGACCACGACCCAGATCGGCCTGTTGTCGTCAACCCAGTTCGCAGCGTTGACCACCAGGCAGATCAAGGGACTGACCATCACCGGAATCGCCTCGCTGGCCGACACGCAGATTGCCGCACTCTCCACCACCCAATTTGCCGCCCTTTCCACCACCCAGATCAACGGTCTGGGCAGTACCGAAATAGGCCTGCTGGCGATGACGCAGCTCGCCACCCTGTCGTCGACCCAGATCGCCGCGCTTGCCACGACCGCAGTCGCCTCGCTGGCAGACACACAGATCGCTGCGTTGAGCATCACCCAGGTGCAGGGGCTGACCAGTGCCGAAGTCGGAGCTCTGTCTTCGGCCATGCTCGCCGCATTTTCCTCAACGCAACTCGCGGCCTTGTCGACCACGGGAATCGGCGGATTGACCGGCACGGAAGTCAGTGCATTGACGTCGACCCAACTCGCTGCGTTGACCACGATGCAGATCTCGGCCTTGTCGGTCACTGGATGTGGAAGTCTGGCTGACACACAGATCGCCGCCCTGACATCCTCGCAGTTTGCCGTCCTGACGTCGACGCAGATGAAATCGCTGACGCTGACGGCGATCGATGCGCTCACAACCGCGCAGTTCGCCGCGCTTACCACCGCTCAGCTCAGTGGTCTGACGAGCAGGGCCATCGCGACGCTCGCGGACACCCAGGTGAGCGCACTCGCGACAACGCAGATCGCGGCGCTCACCACCACACAGCTCACCGGTTTGAGCAGCACCGGGCTTGGAGCCCTGTCCATGGCCCAGTTTGCCGTGTTGAACGCCTCCCAGATTGCCGCGCTGTCCACCACCGCCATCGGTGGCCTGTCGACGACAGAACTGGCCGCGATGACCACCAATCAACTCGTCGCCTTGACAGGGAACCAGATGCGCGTGCTGTCCACGACTCAGCTCGCCGCCTGGTCGGCCACTCAGCTCGCCGCCCTGACCACCACCGAAATCAACGGGCTGAGGGATACCCAGGTCGCGGCGTTCTCACTGACCCAGCTGGCCACTTTGTCGTCGAGCCAGATTGCGGCGTTGTCCACGACCGCCATCGGCAGCCTGAGCACCACCACGGTTGCCGCCTTGACGGCCACCGAACTCGCCGCACTCACCGCCACGGCGATCGGCAGCTTCAGCGACAGCCAGACCGTGAGCCTGACTGCGGCCCAGATAGCCAGCCTGTCGACGACGCAAATCAAGGGGCTGACGGCAAATCAAGTCGGAGACCTCACGATAACCCAGCTGGCGGCGTTGACCACCGCCCAGTTGCCAGCGTGGAGCACAACCGAGGTCGGCGGCCTCACCTCCACCCAGGTCGCGAGCCTGAGCACCTCCCAGCTGACAGTGTTGACGGCGGCACAGATCGCCGCGTTGACCACAACTGCGATCAGCGGCCTGACCACGGCGGAACTTTCCGCATTGTCGACCCGGCAGCTCGCAGCCTTCACCGCGTCTCAGATCGGCGTTGTCTCAACGCAGCAGATTGCGGCCCTGACTCCGACGCAGATGAGCGTCCTCACCTTCACCGAGCTCGGCGGCCTGGCGAACACCCAGATTGCGGCGCTGTCGACGGCCCAGCTCGGCGCATTGTCCACCGCTCAAGTCGCCGCCCTGTCCATCACCGCCGCCAGCGGCCTGACCACGGTCGAGATGAGCGCATTGTCGACCGCCCAGCTCGCCGCCCTGAGCGGCACCGCGGTCAGCGGCCTGGTGGATACGCAGATTGCCGCGCTGTCGACGGACCAGCTCGGCGTTCTCACGAACACGCAAATCGCTGCGTTGACGACGACCGCGCTCAACGGTCTTACCGCGACGGACCTGGCGGCGCTGAGTGCCAGCCAGTTCGCGGCAATGACCTCGAAACAATTTGGATCGCTGACCGAAACGCAGATCCAATCGCTGTCCGTGCTTCAGATTTCTTCGCTGACCACCACGCAGATCAGCGGCATGGCGGGCACCCAGGTTGCCGCGCTGTCGACCGGCCAGCTGAACGCCCTTTCGGAAAGCCAGCTCGCGATCATGTCCGTCATCGGTGTCAATGGATTCACGACGACCGAGATTGCCGCCCTGGCGGACACCCAGATTGCGGCGTTGAGCGCCACCCAGATTGCCGGCTTGAGCACCCTCCAGATTGCCGCGCTGCCAGGCACGCTCATCGGCGATCTCACCACAACGCAGATTGCCAGCCTGTCCACCACCGGCATCGCCGCGCTCACCACGCTGCAATTGGGCGCCTTGACGCCCACCCAGATATCGAAGTTTTCCGCCATCGACCTCGCTGCCTTGAGCAGCACGGCCACCGCTGCCCTCTCGACCACACAGCTCGCCGCCTTGTCCATCACGCAGATTGCCGCGCTGAGCACCACGGGAATCACCGGGCTGACCGCCACTGAGCTGGCCGGCCTGACCACGCGGCAGTTCGCGGCGATGACGTCCGCTCAATTCGGCGCGCTCACCACCACTCAGGTTTCGGCCCTGAATGCCACACAGCTCGGCGTGCTGACCACCGCGGAGCTCGGCGGCCTTTCCGATACGCAGATTGCGGTGTTTTCGGCCGCGCAGCTCGCCGCGCTCAACGCCACCCAGATCGCCGCCTTCTCGTCCACCGCCGTCGGCGGGATCACATCGACCCAGCTCGCGGCACTGTCCCAGACCCAGCTGAACGAACTGAGCGCAACCGAGATCGGCTGGCTGAACACCACGCAGATCGCGGTGCTGTCCGCGACCCAGCTCGGAACACTGACTGTGTCACAGATCAAGGGTCTGACCGGCACCGGAATAGGGACGCTCACATCCGAACAACTGGGCGCGCTGTCCACGACCCAGATCGCCGCGCTTTCCGTCGCCGGCGTCGCCGGTCTGACCTCCACCGAAATCGCCGGACTGTCCGCGGCCCAACTCGGCGCGCTCACCACGACGCAGATTGCGGCAATAAGCACCAGCGGCATCACCGGGCTGACCGCCGACGAACTGGCTGCGCTCACCACCAGACAACTGGCTGCGATGTCCTCGGTGCAAATCAAGGCCTTGACCACGACCCAGCTGGGCGGGCTCACGAGCACGCGACTGGCCACGCTCACGGTCACCGAGCTCGGTGGCCTGACATCGACCCAGGTCGCCGCCCTGTCCACCACGCAGCTCGGAGCCCTGTCAGGCACCCAGTTTGGGGCGCTGTCAACCACGGCGGTCAAGGGACTCACCGCTGTTCAGATCGGGGCGCTGTCATCGACGCTGCTGACGGCGCTCACCGCGACCGAGATCGCCGCCCTGACCACCACCCAACTCGGCGGCCTCAGCGCGNNCGGCGCCCAGATCGCGGCGCTCGCAACGACGCAGCTTGCGATTCTCACGGCCACGGAGATCGGCGGCCTCGCCAGCACGCAGGTCGCCGTCCTTTCCGCCACCCAGGTCGGCGCGTTGTCCGCGACCCAGGTCGGAGCATTGAGCACCACCGGTATAACGGGTCTCACCGCCGTCGAAATCGCCTTGCTCACCACAAGGCAGATGGCCGCGCTCACGTCGGCCCAGGTCGGCGCCCTGACCACAACCCAGATAGGGGCGCTCTCCTCGACACGGATGGCGGCGATGACCGCCACCCAGGTCCAGGGACTGACTGCAACCCAGGTTGCCGCGCTGTCGACCGCTCAACTGGGCGCGTTGTCCACAACCCAGATCGCGACACTGTCCACCGCGGGAATCGCCGGGATGGTTGCGTCCCAGATCGCGTCGCTCTCGGCCGGCCAGTTTGCCGCGCTGGCCACGACCCAGATTGCCGCGCTTTCAACCACCGCGATTTCCGGCCTGACGACCGACGAAATCGGCGCCCTTGCCTCGACACAGCTCGCCGGCTTCTCGTCGACGGGGATGGCTGCTCTCACCACCGCCCAGATCGCCAGCCTGACCACGACGCAGATNNCACCGAGCTCGGCGGCCTGACGGCAGCCCAGGTCGCCGGCCTCTCCACCACCCAGATGGCCGCCCTCGCCGTCACCCAGGTCGCAACCCTGTCGGCCACCGGCGTCGCCGGCATGACCTCGGTGCAGCTTGCCGCCCTCGCCACCACGCAGCTCGCAGCATTCACGGCGAAGGAGATGGCGGCGCTGTCCGCCACGGCCATCGCCGGGCTCACCGCGGCCGAGCTCTCCGCGCTCACCACCACCCAGTTTACCAGCCTGTCGGCCNNCGGCATCGCCGGGCTCACCGCCGCACAAATCGCCGGAATGACCACCTCCCAGATGTTGCTTCTGAGCGGCACCGAGCTCGGGGGCCTGACGGCGACGCAGGTCGGGGCTCTGGCCGAAACCCAGTTCGAGACACTGACGTCCACGCAATTGGGGATGCTTTCGGCCGACGGGATCGCCGGGTTGAACGCGACCCAGATCGGCGACATGACGCTCGGCCAGCTGGGCGCCCTGACCTACACCCAGATCGGCGCGATGACCATCGCGGGCATCTCCTGTCTCTCCACGACCCAGATTGCCGCGCTGACCGACGCCCAGCTTGGCGGGCTGACGCGGATGCAGATAAGGTCATTGAGTAGTGACCAACTCAATACACTTTCGGCCGGCCAGATCTCCTCGCTCGACGGCGCCCAGATTTCCAGTCTCACCGCGACCGAGTGGAACGAGCTTTCGACGACGTTGCTGCAGTCCCTGACCGCCGGCCAGATCGCCGCCCTCACCGCCACCCAGCTGAGCGCCCTCGCGCCGACCCGGCTTGCCGCATTGACCGCAGTCCAGTTGGGCGAGATTTCGACGACGACCATTGCCGGGTTGACGACGACCCTGATCGCCTCCCTGTCGACGACGGCCCTGGAGGCGTTGAACGGCACCCAGATCGGCGCGTTCACCGACACCCAGCTCGCCTACATGACTGACGACCAGATTGACGCCCTGAACGATGCCAGTGTCTAGCGCCGACACCGGGCGTCTCAACGGGCGGTCGCTGCGATCGGCGGCGGGCGGCGTGTGATGACCGCCCCGCACACGCCGCATTCCCCCTTCCTTCTTTCGCTCCACTCCGCGCCTTCCCCGATGCTTCGGGAAAACCCGTCCGAACATAGTCCATGTCGACCGACATTCTCGCACCAGCATTCATCCAGTCGATGGCCCGCAGCCTGAGCACGACCGATCTCATCCGTGCCGCGGAGACGCTGAAGCAGAGCGGCCAGACCGATGCCGTCGCGACGCTCTACGATACCTGGATCCGCTCCAACGGGGACCATCCGCTGCTCTATGCGATCCTCTTCAATTACTCGGTGGTTCTTTCCGACTCCGGCAGGCTGGACGCCGCGCGTGCGTGCCTCGAGCGCGCGATCGCCCTGAAGGCGGACTTCATGCCGGCCCGCATCAATCTCGGGCGCGTCTACGAGCGCCAGGGGGCCGTCGGTCCGGCGGTGGTGCAATGGTCCTTCGTGGCCGCGAAACTGGCCGAGGTAAACGGCTCAGCCATCACCTACAAGACCACCGCCCTCAATCAAAGCGGCCGCGCCCTGGAGGCGGCGAATCAGGATGAGTCCGCGGAGGACGCGCTGCGGCAGAGCCTGGACATCGACTTCCACCAAAGGGAGGTGGCCCAGCATTTCATCGCGCTCCGGCAGCGGCAGTGCAAGTGGCCGGTGCTCGCGACTTCGGAACGCGTGGGCAGGGATGTCCTCATGCAGGCCATTTCTCCGCTGTCCCTCGCCGCGTATGCCGACGACCCGCTGCTTCAGCTTGCGGCGGCCTGGCATTATAACAAGACCGACGTCGGCACGCCCGACCAGTCCGTGATCCTCTCCCCCCGGGCGCTGAAGGCCTCCGGGCCGCTCCGGATCGGCTACCTGTCCTCCGACCTCCGCGAGCATGCCATCGGCTACCTGATGGCCGAGGTGTTCGGGCTGCACGACCGAAGCCAGGTCGAAACCTTCGCCTACTATTGCGGGCCCGAATCGAAGGATTCCCTGCACGCCCACTTCAGGTCCACCGCAGATCACTGGAGGTCGATCGGCAGCCTGGACGATGCCGCCGCCGCCCGGCAGATTGCCGCGGACGACGTGCAGATTCTCGTGGACGTCAACGGCTACACCCGCGAGGCGCGGCTCAAGCTCGTGGCGTTGCGCCCCGCCCCGGTGATTGTCAACTGGCTGGGCTTTCCCGGCACGATGGCCAGCCCCTGGCATCACTACATCATCGCCGACGACTGGATCATCCCCGAGGATCACGAGCTTTACTACTCGGAGAAGGTCATGCGGCTGCCCTGTTACCAGCCCAACAACCGGAAGCGGGTGGTGGCCCCGCAGCAACCGACCCGGCGCGATGCAGGACTCCCGGAGGACGCATTCGTATACTGTTGTTTCAACGGTGCGCACAAGATCAGCCGTTTCACGTTCGAACGATGGCTGGCGATCCTGGGAAAAGTCCCCGGCAGCGTCCTGTGGCTGCTCGGCAGCACCGATGACACCGACAGGCGCCTGCGGGCGTATGCGGCCGAACGCGGCGTCGCGCCCGAGCGCATCGTCTTTGCCGCGAAGCTGGCCAATCCGTATCATCTTGCCCGATACGTCCTGGCGGATCTGTTCCTGGACACGGCCCCCTACGGAGCGCACACGACCGCATCGGACGCCCTTTGGATGGGCGTCCCCGTGCTCACGCTGAGCGGTCGTTCGTTTGCATCCCGGGTGTGCGGAAGCCTTGTGCGTTCCGCGGGTCTGCCCGAGCTCATCTGCCCGACCGCCGGGGAGTTTGTCGACCGCGCGGTCAGTCTGGGCACCCACCCGGAGCTCCTGCGGCCGTTGCGCGAGAATCTTCGCGCCGGGAGGGACACCTGCACGCTCTTTGACATGCCGTTGCTCGTCCGCAGCCTCGAGGCCCTGTACAAGGAAATGTGGGCCCAGTTTGAAAAGGGCGAACTGCCCCGCCCGGACCTTGCAAACCTCGATGTTTATCTCGAGGTCGGAAGGCAAATTAACCTGGATGAGGTCGAGGTGCAGACCATCCCCGACTACCACGGGATGTGGCTTGAGAGGCTGGCCCGTCGGCATGGGGTCCGGCCGATCGCCCCCGACCGCCGCCTCATCGTCGAAAAGAGATTGTTCTCCTGATTCCAGCTGGCTTTCAAGAGATCAGGAGCCAATCCGACGGAGCCAGGCCGTACCTCTTACCGCGGCAACACCTCCAAGCAACGCCACCAGTGCGCGCCCCTCGCCGAGGGGTTGCCGCCGTCCGCGCCCAAGAAACTCCATGCTGCATNNACGCCACCAACGCGCGCCCCTCCCCGACGAGGCAACCGCCTTCCTTCACCAAGGCGCGCAAGCTCCGACTGGAGTTCCCGGAGGCCTGTTATCGCGTGATCAACCCGGGAATTGTCCGTCTCTGCGCGTGATTCGATCCGCCGGGGTCAATGATCCCAGGGCAGATGGACGTCCACTCGGGGATGCTTCCAGACCTGGAACACATCGAACATTTTCCCCGGATTCAGGATGCCGCGGGGATCGAGCGCGCGCTTCACGGCCAGCATCGCATTCACCTCCGCCTTGCTGTGCTGCAGCCGCAGAAAGGGCGTCTTGGCCAGGCCGATGCCGTGCTCGCCCGATATCGTCCCTCCCAGCGCCACGACCGTCTCCATCAGCCGCACAACCGCGGCCTCGGCGGCGCGGCATTCGGCGGGATCCGCGCGGTGATACATGATGTTGACGTGGAGATTCCCGTCCGCGAGATGCCCGAACGTCGGGATCGGCAGGCCGGATTTCCGGCGCAGCGCATCGAGGAACCGGGCAAAACGCTCGTACTGCCGCATCGGGATAGCGATGTCCTCGTTCAGCTTCGCGTCGCCGAGCTCGAACATCGCCCCGGAGCACTTGCGCCGCACGCTCCAGAGCTCTTCCGCCGCGGCGCGATCGCGCGCCTCCCGGAAGGCCACCGTGTTCCGCCTGGCCCAGTCCAGCAACACGCGCTTCTGCCCGGCGACTTCGCCGGCGCCCCCGGCAAGCTCGAGCAGAATGACGGGACGCCCCGCCTGGCCCTCGAAGACGCTTCGCCCGGTGGCGCGCTCCGCGCACTGGACGCTGTAGCGGTCGAGATACTCGCAGATCGCCGGCTGCACCCGGGCGGCAAACAGCTCGCGCGCCGCGTGCAGTGCCGTGACCTCGTCGGCAAACGACGTCAGCAGCGTCCAGCGCACCGGCGGGAGCGGTATGAGCTTGAGCACGGCGTCCGTCACGATCCCAAGCATGCCCTCGCTGCCTATCCACAGGTCCCGCAGATTGAAGCCCGCGGAGAATTTCTTCGTCGCCGTCCCCCACTCCACCCATTCGCCCGTGGGCAGGTAACCCTTGAGCGCGAGAACGTAGTCGCGGGTGACGCCATACTTGCCGCCGTGCATCCCGCCGGCGTTGCAGGCGATGTTTCCGCCAATCGTGCAGTATTTGTCGGAGGACGGATCGGGCGGGTAAAACCAGCCTTCAGCCTCGGCCGCCGCGCGCACCACCGCGTTCGTCGCGCCCGCCTGCACGTACGCAAGCCCGGCCTCGGCGTCGATGCGCAGGCGTCGGAGCCCCAGGAGGTCGATCACCCATCCGCCGTGCAGCGGCACGGCCGCGCCGGTCAGCGTGGTTCCGCGACCGCGCACGGTCACGGGCACCCGGAGCCGGTTGGCCAGTGTCAGCACGACGCCGATGTCCTCCCTCTTGCGCGGCCGCACCACCGCCTCCGGCAGGAACGACAGTTTGCTGCTGTCAAACGACGCTTCCCAGAGGGAGCGGCGGTCCGTCCGGACAACGGCGCCGAGCCGGCGTTTGAGCTGTGTGGTTGCGGGGGACATCGAAGCCATGGAAAAGAAACGGGACTTACACATAGTTGCCCCGGTTTGACAAGAAAGCACATGGCGGGGATGCGGCCCGGGTGTCTCCTTCCGGCGAACTGCGCCCCATGACGGCCCTAGCGCGAAAGCCAGCCGGCGGGCGGGAAAAACCGCGCTATTTCCCGCTGCGGCTTCCCGTAAACGCGATGCGCCATACGGTGTTGTTTGCGTCGTCGCTCACCAACAACGCGCCGTCGCGGGCCACCGCCACCCCGACCGGCCTGCCCCAGACGCTGTGGTCGTCGACCACGAACCCGGTGAGGAAATCCTCGTAGTCACCCGTCGGAATGCCGTTTCGGAATCGCACGCGAACGACCTTTGTACCCGTGCGGACGCTTCGGTTCCATGAGCCGTGAAGAGCGGCAAAGACCTCTCCGCGATATTCCGCGGGAAACACTGCGGCCCCGGCAACGGCCTCGTAGAAGGCGATCTCGAGCGGTGCCGAATGCGACTGCAGCAATACGTCGGGAACGATGGCGCGGGCGGCAAGATCAGTCCTTTCATTCGCGTGGCGCGGGTCTTCATGATTCCCGAGATAAAACCACGGCCAGCCGTAGAAGCCGGCTTCGCGGACATGGGTGATGTAGTCCGGCACGAGGTCGTCGCCCAAGCCGTCGCGCTCGTTGGTCGACGCCCACAGCTCTCCCGTCGCCGGGTTCACGGCCAGCCCCACCGCATTGCGGATCCCCGTTGCAAATATCCGCGTTGGCCGGCGGCCTTCGGGATCGGTCTCAAGGATGTCGGCCCGCCTTGCCTCGAATCCCCATGCGGCGCCCAAGCCCTGCGAGGCCTCCCATTGCCGGATCTCGGCCGCCGGTTTCACCGGCATGGACTCCGCCACGTTCGATCCGGAACCGACCGAGATGAACATGCTCCGGCCGTCTGTGGAAAACACAACGTCGCGCGTCGTATGCCCGCCCGTGGTCCCCGCGAGGCTGGAAATGACGACTTCGGACGGCCCCCGCGCGACAAGATCGCCGTTGCGGTAGGGAAAACGCACCACGGAGTTGAGAAGGCCCACGTAAACCCACCGCGGATCCGGGCCGGCAGGGAAAAACGCAATGCCGAAGGGTCCGTGAAGGCCATTCGCGAAGATCGCCATCTGCTCGGGTTCGTCCGCTCCAGCCGCCGCCCGGAGCACCCGGATGCGGCCTTTTGCGGTTTCCGCGATGAAGATGTCCCCGTTCGGCGCGACACGCATCAGCCTCGGCGCGGAGAGGCCGGACGCAAACAGGCTGACAGAAAAGCCGGGGGGAACCGCCAACGCGGAGCCCGGGGGCCGGGCGACGATTTTGGGACCGTTTCCAGCCGATCCCGTTGCGTACGGCGGCGGCAGCGCATCGGGCGAGATCGAGTGGCGGACGCCCGGGGCGTCGTTGCGCCAGTCGCCGGGATCCGGTCGGCCGGCCGAGGGAGCAGCGCCCTGCGCCGCGGCTGCTTCACCCGGCTCAGGCCCGGCCCCGGGCAGGCCGGCGAGGAAGGCAATCAGGTCCCTCCGGTCGCTTGCGTCGGGCACCGCCACAGCCATGGCCGTCCCCGGCACAAGAAGCTGCGGACCCGCCAGAAACCGGTCCAGTGCTGCGGCGTCCCAGATGAGGCCGGAAGCCTGGAGCGCCTGCGTGTAGCTGAATCCGGCGAGAGAAGCTGCGTGGCGTCCCACGACGCCGGCGAGCATGGGCCCCTGCCCGGCGCCCGCCTGCTTATCCGTGGCGGTCTCGTGGCAAAGCGAACAGCTCTGCCTGAAGATCGTCCGGCCCCGGACAGGATCCCCCGGGGATGGATCCGCCCCTTTGCCCGCCGCCACGGCGACGACGCAGACCAGACCGCAACGAAGCGCGACAATGGACGTCCGGCACAGGAATGGGATCGAAATTGGGTTCATCGAAACATGGCTGGATCGCACGCGACATCGATCAAGACGCGGAGAGTTGTAGGAGCCTGTTTACAGGCGATTCTCCGCTTACCTCCTGCAATTCGCATGGACACACCATGCGGAGAAATCAGGCCGATTCAAATGACATCTGGCGCCGGTCCGGTTTTCCGACCGGGGAGAAGTTCGGTCGGCGGTTTTACGCCGCGGCCGCGAGATTTTTGAGGACGACGGCAAAAACATCGGCGCCCGGCGTTTGTTTAGCAGCATGGTGGGCGAAGCCCGACATGCTGCCAGCCGGACGGCTTGCCCTACACGCCCTTGTCGGATTGTGCTGATGGCATCATGAAATCCCACCGGAAGGAACTGTGGGCCGCGAGGTTGTCGTCGCCGTGACCGGCGGGCAGCTCGACTTCGGGCCGTGGGAACAGATCTTCTACGGGGAGTTCGACGGACTCCGCCGAAAGCGGGTCCTCGTCAAAATCATCGGCGAATAGCCCCCTCGCTCACCTGTGGAGGTAACACGCGATTGCGGCCGTGGCAGTCAGTGCGCGAACGGCTGAAAGGCGTCCATTGGATCGCGATAAAAAGGATCGCCGTAGCAACCGCGCCTCAGAAGCGGCCCCTTTCCGCGCATTTCCTCGTACTCGACAAACACCGACAAATTATGAGCGGGATCGTCAACCTCGAATTCCATCGCTGCGCCCATCTCGCTGTAGCCGCCGCTGCCTCCGCCAACCATGAAGGAAATCGATCCGTGTATCTCCGGGCTGAAACCTCCGAACCGCGGCAGAAGTGAAGTGCCCGCGGATCTGCCCGGAGCAGGCGCGCGTGGATTGCCGAATTCGATTTGCGCCACCAGGGCATCGAGTTGCAAACGATGCGCTTCGTCGAGGGATTCGATGCCGGAGCTGGCGCGTTCTTCCGGCGACAACCGCTGGGAGAAACGCGCCGGCGAAGGGGGGGCGGCGTCCGGTGTCACGTACCAACGCTCGTCGCGTCGGATCAAAGCATCCAGGACGGCCAGTTGATCCGACGACAGGCGCTGCAATCCGATCTCCGCCTGCTGGGCGACCGGGATTTGCTGTGAAAATCGCATGTCCTCCGGCCAGGCTGCAACGGCTGCCGCAGCGACCAGCCATCCCCAGAGGACCATTCTCCAGCCTGACATGACATGACGATGGATTTGCATCTCCTCTGAGACGACCAAATGGAGCCGCCGGTTCCCCCTGTCGAGCGCCAATTGGGCCAACCCAGACAGTCG
>PMKA01000330.1 GCA_003157575.1 Opitutia bacterium | reverse complement strand
CTTGGCGACGCCGAAGGTGTGGATCGGCTGCACCGGGATCCCGGCGCTTTCGAAAAACTCGGGGGTGAATGTATGGGAAGCGGTGACGTTGGGCGAGTACCCGTGGCGCTTGTCGAGCCAGTAGGACTGCCCGAATTCGCCGATGACCGTGCGCCCGGCGTCCAGTTCGCGCAGGATGAGCTCGCGGACTTCGCCGATGTTGCGGGCAAGGGCGGTGCCGGCCTGCCAGTAAACATCGGTGAGGAGCGGCAGGTTGAGCGAGAACGGCGCGGCGCCGCGAAAGCGGGTGAAGTCGAATTCGGCCTGGTCAAAAACGCCGAGTTGCACGGCCTCGCTGTTGGCGCGCTGCTCGGCGGTCGTGAGCTTGTCGAAAAAGCCCGCGAACGTTTCGGGCGACACGCGGCAAACGTGCTGGATGATCCGGAGGGCGCGATCGGCCCGCTGGGCGAGCTTGCGCGCAAACCAGTTCTGGCCGGCATGAAAGTCCGAGAAGGTGATCTGCCACTGGCCGACCTCGTCGAGGTAGGCCGGGGTGATGCCGCGGCCGGTCGAGCCGCGGGGCTCCTCGGCGAGGATGTTCGTCCGATAGTCCTCCCAGGCCAGATCGAGCAGGCGGTGCGTGAGGTCCGAGACCAGGGTGCGTTCGTCGATGAGGAGCCGCGCCAGCACGGAATGGCCCTTTTGCTCAAGCGGCTTCGCCTCCCACCATATCTTTCGCGGGTCGGCCACAACCCCGCTGCCAATGCACAGGTGCGGAACGGTCGGGACCGCAACGCCTGCGGGCAGGAGGTTGAGCTTGATGCCGCCGGCGGTGTGTCCGGAGTTCGCACCCCCGTTCACCTTGAGGACGACGGAAACCGGCGCCGCGGAGGCGAGCAGTTCTTCGGCGACTTCGGGAATGAGCCGGCCTTTGCCCTCATCGCCGAAGCTGATGCCGACGTCGGCGATGATCTGGCTGCTGAATGGAGTAAGGGACATGGATCGGGCGGCAGCCAGGGATTCCAGCCCCCTGTTGCCATGAAGGAAAAAGGGGAGGGTGCCCGGCGGGGCAAGGAGATTCTGGGGGCGGCGGAGCCCGGGCGCGGACCCGGGCCGGAAAATGAAATGGTTTTTCGCTCTCCATTTTCTCGCGGCCGGATCATGGTGCGTCATGGAGAAACGCCTTTTCACCGAACTGGGCCTGTCGCCCGAGATCCTCAAGGCCGTCGACAAGATGGGTTTTGAGGAGGCCGCACCGATCCAGAGCGGCGTCATCCCACTCGCGCTCGCGGGCCGCGACGTCGTCGGCCAGTCGGCCACCGGCTCGGGGAAGACCTGCGCGTTCGCCATTCCCGCCATCGAGAAGACCGAGGCGAACGTGAAGAAGGTCCAGGTCCTGATCCTGTGCCCCACCCGGGAGCTAGCGGTCCAGGTGTCCGAGGAATTCGCCAAGCTCGCGCTCTTCAAGCGAGGCATCCAGTCCACGCCGATCTACGGCGGCCAGTCCTACGAACGCCAGTTCCGCGCGCTCGCGGCGGGCACGCAGATCGTCATCGGCACGCCGGGACGGATCCTCGATCACCTCGACCGCGGAACGCTGGCCATCGGCGCGCTGAAGATGATCGTGCTCGACGAGGTCGACCGCATGCTCGACATGGGGTTTCGCGACGACATCGAGCGCGTCGTGCAGGCCGCGCCGCCGGGGCGCCAGCTCCTTTTTTTCTCCGCCACCATCCCGCCGCCGATCCGCACGCTGATCAAGCGCTACAGCAACGATCCGGCGTCCGTCAAGATCGAGGCGCACGCCCAGAACGCCCCGCAGGTCGACCAGGTCTATTTCGAGGTCGACCGCCGCTCCAAGCTCGAGGCGCTCACCCGGCTCATCGACGTCAACGATTTCAGCTACGGTCTCGTCTTCTGCAGCACAAAGGTCATGGTCGACGACCTCGACGGGCACCTGCATGCCCGCGGATATTCCGTGGACCGCATCCATGGCGACATCCCGCAGGCCCAGCGCGACCGCGTCATGGAGAAGTTCAAGCGGCGCGAATTCGAGTTTCTCATCGCGACCGACGTCGCCGCCCGCGGGCTGGACATCGACGATCTCGAGGTCGTGTTCAATTTTGACCTGCCCAACGACGCCGAGGACTACACGCACCGCATCGGCCGCACCGGGCGCGCCGGCCGCTCGGGGCGCGCATTCACCTTTGTTTCGGGACAGGAGGTTTACAAACTGCAGTATCTGATCCGGCTCGGCAAACTGAAGATCCGGCGCGAGCGCATCCCGTCGCTCGACCAGGTGGAGGAGGCCAGGGATAATGTATTCTTCGAAAAACTACGGACCACGCTCGATGCCGGCGATTTCCGCCGCCACGACCGCATGATCGACCGGCTGATCGAGCAGGGCTACCAGACCACCGACATCTCCTCGGCCCTCATCCACCTGTTGCGCGGACCCGAGCCGACCGCCCCGGCGCGCCAGTCCAAGCCCGCTCCAGGATTTCATTCCGCTCCGACCGGGTCCCCCGCCGTTGCCCAGCCGCCGCTTCAGCAACCGGCGGCGCCGGCCGCGGAACCGGAATCCGCTGCCGAGCCGCTGTTGCGTCCGAGGACGCCGCGCAGCGGGCATAACGCGGACGGAGGGCGCAAGCCGCGGACCGGACAGGAAAAAGGGTTCGTGCCGCTTGTATTCAATGTTGGGCACGCCCAGTTCGTGACCCCCGCCGATATCGTCGGGAAGATCGCCGGCGTGACGCGCCTGCCCGCCGGCGCCGTCGGGGCGATCGACATCTTCGAGGAGGAGACGCACGTCGATGTGGCGGAGGAGTCTGCGGAGCTTGTCATCGCGAAGCTTTTTGGCATCCGGATGAAGGACGTCCGCCTGAAGCCGCATAGGGTTGGGGTTCCCTGAAAGCCGGATTTGCGGCCCGGAGCGGGCTGTCGGAGCGCAGGCCCGACAGCCTTCTGGCTCAGGCCGGGCCAAAAACAATCGTTTCAAACGACTGGCCCGTGAAAGGATTGTCCGACCCGGCCGCCGCCGGGAGAGATATAAATCGTGTTTGGGGGAATGTCGTCGTAAAATTCCCCTGGTCCGAGAAAGAGACGGACCGGAAGTTATGATCACAAAAACCACGCCAGCCTCGCCATCAACGGCGCGGTCACTCCAATGAGAGACGACTACCTCAAGAACGCGCTCAAGGTCATCGACGACCCCAATATTCTGGTCAACGTCATCTCGCGACGCGTCAAACAGCTGAGGCGCGGCAGCCGTCCGCTGGTTGAATCGCTGGAGAAACACTCCCCCGAGGACATCGCGTTGCGCGAAGTCGCCGAAGGAAAGATCAGCTACGTGCTTGCGACGCCGGAAGAGCTAGCCTTGCTCTAGGACGGTCAGAATACGCTCGAGGAGTGCAGCAGCAGCCCCGTTTTTTCCGGCGCGGGCGACCAACTCTCCCGCAGGCTGGACATAAGGGCCGGGCGCAAAGTCCTCGGAACAGGCCTGGGCGATCCGGCTTACGTCGGCCGGATTCATCTCCAGGTGGAATTGAAGGCCGAGCACCCGCGATCCGACGGCGAACGCCTGGTGCGCGCATGCGGCGCTGTCCGCGAGCCACACGCTTCCAGGGGGCAGCGAGAAGGTGTCTCCGTGCCAGTGAAGAACCAGTGTTTCAGGGGGAAATTCAAAGGGCGAGCCTGCCCCGGCTGGAACGGCGCGCACAGGGAACCATCCGATCTCACGTTCTGCATTCTGGTAGACCTTTCCGCCCAGCACATCGGCGATCAATTGCGCCCCCAGGCATATCCCAAGCACGCGTTTTCCGGCCGCGACAGCATCGCGGATGAGACGCTTTTCGGACGCGAGCCAGGGGTGGTCGCGGTGTTGATAGACGTTCATCGGACCGCCCATCACGATGAGCCAGTCAAAGCCTTCGTGGGTTGGCGGCGGCGTTTCGCCCGCGTGAAAGCGGGTGCAGGACAGCGTGTGCCCGCGGGCGAGCAGCCATCCCTCAAGCGCGCCGAGACCTTCAAACGGCACGTGTTGAAACCAATGGACCTTCATCGCCCGGAGAGATTGGCGGGTCCGCCCGAACTCATCAAGAAAGAGCCGCGTGTTGGTGCGGCGCCTCACTATTTTGCAGCAGCCTGTCGGACTTCGGGTCCTCCAGGCTGCAAAGATAGCTCCCACTGCGCCAAAGATGATTGTCTTTTCCGGAGCAAATGGCGAATGCCATTTGCCACTTGCAGCGCGGAGGACGAAGGCCGACACGCTGCAAGGATTACGCGAATCCTTTTGCCGTGTGTCGTGCGAGCCGCTGTTTTTGCCTCGGAATGAGAACCTCATGGCTGCTGCTGATCGCATTCTTCGTGAACCCCCTCGCTGCCAGGTCGCCGCAGCTTCCGCCAGCTTGCCCTGCCAAGCAGTCGAACCCGTTTGCGCAATGGCCGGCGGGAGCCTCGCCCGGTGAAGTTGGAAGGCGCGTCGCTGCGAACTGGGCTGCGCGGCCATTCGAATTCGAGACGACCCCGTCGACATCGACCGTCGTCTACCCGGAGGCGTGCGCCTGGTACGGCGCCCTCGAAGTTGCCAGGCGGATCGGCGACGCCGGCCTGGAGCGGAGCCTGACAGCGAAATTCGACCCGTTTCTCGACCGGGAGGCGGCGCATCGACCGCCGCGACCATGTCGACCATCGCGTGTTCGGAATTGTCCCGCTCGAGCTGTTCCGCCTCACAAAAGACCCCCGGTATCTCGCAATTGGCAGGTCCCTTGCCGACGCGCAATGGACGGATCCGACGGCCGACGGCATCACCCGCGAAGCCCGCTACTGGATCGACGACATGTACATGATCACGGCGCTGCAGGTCCAGGCGTACCGCGCGACCGGCGACGCCGTGTACCTCGATCGCGCCGCCCTTGCGCTCGCGACCTACCTCGAACGGCTCCAGCAGCCGGGCGGCCTGTTCTTTCACACTTCCGATTCCAGGTTCTACTGGGGCCGGGGCAACGGCTGGGTCGCCGCCGGTCTCACGGAGCTCTTGAACGAACTGCCTGTGGAGCATCCGCGACGGGCCGTCATCTTCGAGGGTTATCGCAGGATGATGGCCGCGCTGCTCGCCCAACAGGACGCCGACGGCATGTGGAGGCAGCTCGTCGACAAACCCGGGGCGTGGCCCGAGAGCTCAGGCACCGCCATGTTCACCTACGCGATGGCCACGGGAGTCCGGCGCGGCTGGCTCGACCGCCCGACGTACGGCGCGGCGGCGCGGAGCGCCTGGCTCGCGCTTGTCGCCCGCCTCGACGACCACGCCGACCTTCGCGATGTGTGCGTCGGCACCGACAAGGCATCGCACGCCGTCGGGCCGGACCCCGACCTTCAATATCGATACTACCTCGGGCGGGGTCGCCGCACCGGCGATCTGCACGGCCAGGCGCCTCTCCTCTGGGCGGCTGCGGCGCTGATGCAGGAACCGACTGCGCCGTGAGGTCGCTCCATGGGATCGGCTGACGTCAGGCGTTTGCGATGGCCTCGGCGACGAACTGGTTGAGACTTTCGTTGCGGGCCAGGGCCTTGAGCGCCGCCTTCTTGTGCAGCTCGGGTGACACGCGCACAACGAAGCGTCCGCTGAAGCTTCTCCGCGCGAGCGGGGCGGGGAGAGGTTTGCCGTCGGTCAACAGAATGGCCACCCAGTCCTCGACGATCCGGTTGAGTTGGGCGACTACCGCGGCCTCAGTCTTCCCATGGCAGCTTTGGCCGATGAGCGGGGGCGCGCTGCCTATGTAGCAGCCGTCCTCGGGGCTCCATTCGACGATCTTCACGTATTTGCGGGACTGCTCCTCGATCTGCGAAGCAATGGGTTTCATCGGGTGCTCTCCTCAATCCTGATCCTGACCTGTTTCTCCTGGTAGGGCAGCGCATCGGCTCCGGGCCTTCCGGAGACGGTTACTCTCATGCCCTTTGGGTGCTGGTAATTGCGGTGACTCCCTTTGCCGCCGCGGTTCAAAAAGCCGGCATGCTCGAGATCGGCGATGAGTTGTCGAACTTTGCGCGGCACGGTGGTATCATTATGACACTACAGTCCGCAGGCAAGGCGAATCTATTCAACCCCGTCCGGGCGGCGCCACGCGCCAGTCTCGCGGCGGGAAGCCCCGTTCCCCGGCGCCCCGAAACCCAAAGCCGATGCACGGACAGTCTCCCTTTCTAAAGCTTCCCAGCCATCCCCGCTTCGTCGGCCACAGGCGTTTTAGCCCGACCCTTGCGGAATTCTTTCGGTGCGAAGTCCGGCTTTGCGTTCCGGCCGCCGGGATGCGGAGGAAAATTTCCTCTTGCAGGGTAATAACAGATAAAGAAATTTCTCCGCAGAAATCACCCGGCTCTGCGGCCCGCCGCATCCGGTTTGTCCCAACAAACGAAAGCAACGCCATGCCATGGAATAATTCTCCTGCTCCGCAAACGAAGAACCCGGACACCCGCGCCAAGGCGCCAGTGAAGACGCTCCGGCTCGGCCGAATCAAGGCGGCCGTGTGGGAAAACGAAAACGAGAGGCAGAGGTTCTACAATGTAACCTTTGTCCGTGCGTATCTGGACGAGAAGAAGAACTGGCACGACAGCGACAGCTTCGGACGCGACGACCTCCTGCTGCTCGCGAAGCTGGCCGACCAGGCGCACACGTTCATCTGCGAACAGACCTCGGCGGCGAAGGCGGAGCCGGGGGTGTGACCGGCTCGAGGAGGCCGGGGGGAGATCACCCTTCAGCTCGGAGCCGCCCGCGAGCCGCCGGTTGAGGCCGTGGCCGGGGATCGGCGTTCATGACAAAGTGCAAGGTTTAGCCGGTCATAATTCTCCCCATTTTCCGGCGAGATTCCACGCCGGCAGTGATCCCTCATGGCCGCGTTCTCAGCTTGACCGTATGACACAATCTGCATCAATCGGTGACGTGCCTGCCATCACCGCGACCAAGACCATTCGTCTGTCCCGTTCTCGCCTTGCCGCCGCCGGTCCGATTCTGGAACGTCTGGGGATGGACTCGCGCTCGGCCATCGAGCTGTTTCTGGCGCAGGTCATCAGCCGCAAGGCGATCCCGTTCACGATTACGCTCCCGGACTCTGAGTATGCGGCAGCGGAGTATGGTGTGACCGTTGCCGAGATCGAGGCCGCCGGCAGGCGCATGCGCCGGTCCTCGGATGCGGCGCGGCGGTCGGGCGGGGTTCGTGCGGTATCGGGAATCGACTCGCTTCGTGAATGAAAGCGGCGACCCTGCCGGCTTTCCGCCGCTGTCTGCGCGGCCTCCCGGACGCTCGTCTGGCGGCTGTGCTGGAGGCGATTCACGCCGCCGGTGCCGCCTATGGAAATCCCCACCGGCACAACGGGATCGGGCTCCGCGTAATCGGTGACTTCATGGAATGCCGCGACGCACCCGACATGCGCCTCATTTTTCAACGTCGCGGAGACACGCTGGAATTCCACTTCTACGGCACGCATGAAGAAGTGAAGGCATTCTTGCGGAACCGCCGTTGAACGACCTCGGCCGCGCTCGGCTGGACATCTGACCGGGCCGACCCTATTCTGCCAGACGATGGAAGTCCGGAGCATTGAGGCCATCGTTGCGGCGCTTGGTTCTGCGAAGGTCGAATACCTGATGTGGGTTTCCCCGCCGCGTCGGAATGCATTTCCTTCCCGACATGAACGAACTTGTATTCATCGTGACCCAGGAGGCCGACGGAGGCTTCATCGCCGAAGCGCTCGGCGGAAGCATCATCACTGTCAGGGGACGGGGTAAACCC
>PMKA01000243.1 GCA_003157575.1 Opitutia bacterium | reverse complement strand
GAGAAACTCAAACAAGCGGCTTGACTGTCACCATTCATTGGATACCAAGAAACAAGCGGCATCTTACCATGTCTGGATGGTCCGCTCGTTTCCCAAAACAGGCCCGGCCCACGACAGCCACGCGAAAAACGACCCCTGCTTTCCGCACCCGCTCCCGCCATGTATGTCAAATGATGGCCCCACTTTCAGAATCCCCGGTTTTGGGACAGGCTCTAGTCTATCCCTTCGATGACAATCGGCCACGGGCTCCCATCTCGAAGACCTGCGGGGAGAACGAGAGTCGGCTTGTTCGTAACCTACGACTGTCCGCGCTCAATGTGCCAAAGGATCCATTCAATATGGGCGCACATGCCTCCAAACTGGGGGCAAAACGTATCCGCATTCCCGGTAACCTCGCGGACGCGCTGAAGGATCATTTGCGTCGTTTTTGCCAACTGACTTCAGCTATCGCCTACCTTGATTACGAACGCGTGAAATTGGATTGAGCTCCGGCAATCCGTGCCTAGCGGATGATCCGGGCGGGGCATCGCCACCGTCAGGCTGCTTCGAGAGACTCAATAGACCTTGCTCTCGGCCTTTTCGGATCGCCGGGCCGCCTTCACTCTGCGAATCACGGCAAAGCCCTGCACCAGGGACGTACCGCGACGAAGCCCTGGCGAAGTCGGGAGGCCCGCCCTCCATGGGTGCAAATGGTTTCACGGATACGCCACGCCCGCGAATTGATCTCGCCGTGGACAGGCGAACGCGGGAGAAGCTTCGATTCACGCCATGCAACGCCTCATAGGACCCGCCCGCATCATTCTGCGCCACCGCCTGTTCGTGGTGCTGCTGGGCTGCAATGTCCTTGTCGGCCTCGCCTTCGCGTTCGTCTCGCCGTTCTTCTCGATCTTCGGGACGCGCAAGGTCGGCATGAGCCCGTTCGCCTTCGGCGTNNCTTCGCCTACGCCCGCGACCTGCTGGCCCGCTCGGACATTCCGCCGAACCAGGCGCCGCTCTACATGAATGTCTTCCGCCTGTTCTTCGCCGTGTCGTGGACGGCCGGACCGGCCGTGGCGTCATGGGTGATGTTCAAGTATGACTTTCTCGGGATGTTTGTCGTGGCCGCGCTGTGCTTCCTCCTGTTTGTCGTCATCCTGATCTTCTTCATCCCGTCCACACCGCCGCTAGCCGCCACACGGGCGGCGGCCGCGCAGATGCCATTGCGCCGGGTCCTCGTCCGGGTCGACGTCCTGGGCTACTTCGTCAGTTTCGCCCTTCTTTTTGCCGCAGGAACGATGGGGATGATGAACCTTCCGCTCCTGGTCCTGAATGCCCTTGGCGGCACGGGGCAACAGGTGGGAATCATCTACAGCGTCTCCCCTGCCTTCGAAATCCCGTTCATGCTCTATTTCGGATTGCTCGCGACAAAATCCGATCAGGCCCGGCTCATCCGCCTCGCCGTTGTCCTGGCCGTTGTCTACTATGCCTTGCTGACCTTCGTCCGGGTGCCCTGGCAGATCTACCCCCTGCAGATCATGAGCGCGGCGATCACCGCCGTGATCGGCGGCATCGCAATCACCTTCTTCCAGAACTTCCTGCCGGACCAGCCGGGCACAGCCACCAATCTCTATTCCACGGCAGGCCGGATTGGAGGGACCGTCGGGTATCTCGCTTTCGGCTCCGTGGCCTCCGCGTTCGGTCATCGCGCCGTCTTTTGGGCCTGCACCGCGCTCGCCGTGATCGCGCTTGGGATTCTTTTCACCGGCCGTGTGCGCCGCCCGGCGCCGGTTCCGCTGCCGGCCTGACATCATCCGGTGATCAAATGAGATTACCACGGGCCTTCGAAGCAAGGTGGCTCCACTTCTCCCTGAGCGGTCCAAACGCGTCAGAACTACCGAAGCTCCATGTCGACGCCGCGCGGACCCGCCAAGATCCAACGTGTCCCCAGCCCAAGACTGGGTCCCTAACGAAGGCCTCGCCACTCGCGGAAAAATAGTCGAAACTCCTCACGTCCCTATGATCACGCGAATTCGGATCGACAACTTCAAGTCTCTGGTGGATTTCGATCTCCCTCCTGCTCCGCACGAACTCGGCGGTTTCACTTGCTTGATAGGCCTGAATGGCGCCGGCAAGACCACGTTACTCCAAGCGTTTGATTTCATCTCCCAAGTAGCCACAGGCGGCGTCGCAGGCTGGCTTGACCGGCGTGAATGGCAGCAACTCGACTTTATCAATAACCGAGGAACGAAGCGCGTCATTACTTTCTCTGTCACTTTGCGTACTCGCTCCGGCGAGACAATTGAATGGAACGTCAGCTTCAACGCCTATGAATTGAGGTGCACGACCGAGACGATCACTGCTGGCGCCAAGATCTTGCTAAGACTTGAGAAGCGCAGTCTCACCTTTGCTGGGGCTGGCGATGGGGCTGAACAGCGATTCGATCCCATTCCGTTCGAATACAGTGGCTCCGTCCTTTCCACTCTCAAGCTAGCCGAAGCGGATCCCCGAATCAGCGAGGTAAAGGCCTCCTTGGAAGGACTCCGCTCCCTTGAACTCCTCTCCCCTCAACTCATGCGCCGAAAGGCGCGTGCATCGCGGGAGATTGGCGTCAGTGGAGAGAAACTCTCGCCGTTTCTTGATCAGCTCTCCGTCGAATCAAAAGATCGACTTCAATCCTTGTTACACGATTTCTATCCTCAGCTGACGACATGGAACATCAAAGGCTTCCGGGCAGGCTGGAAGATTCTGAGCATTCAAGAGACGTTTGGGGGGAGTCGTCCCGTGTCCGCGAACCACATCAATGACGGATTTCTGCGCGTCATCGCAATACTCTCCCAGTCGTTCACCGAGCATCAGATGCTCCTCCTAGACGAAATCGAAAACGGAATCAATCCAGCCCTCATCGAGAAGCTCATGGATTTCCTTGTTGGCTTGGGCAAGCAGGGGAAGCAGGTTATTATTACCACGCACAGCCCGGTCATTCTCAATTTCCTCGACGATCAGGTGGCCCGGGATGGCGTGGTTCTTCTCTACAAGACTGCCGACGGGCGGACACGAGCCTGCCGCTACTTCGATCAGCCTGAGACTGGCTACAAGCTGCAGGTGCTCGGCCCGGGCGAGGTGTTTGTCGATACCGACCTAACCAAGCTAGCGGCACGCCTGGCCAGCGAACCACGAGAGGAGAAAACACGGTCGGAGGGCGGAAAGTGATCTTCGTTGTGTCGGGCGAAGGGCCGAGCGACATCGGCGTCTGTAGGAATGGGCATGGCGAGTGTTCAGGCAATGACTTAAAGCCCGGTCCAATGGCGGCGGTTGTGGACAAGTTGGTAGAGCCGATTGCTGGTTTCGCTCCACTCGCATCGGGGGCCGTGGAGTTCGTCTCTGAGGGCCGCCGGCTTGAACTGACCAAGGAGCTGCCGAATTCATTTCTCGTCGGCAAGAAGCGGGATTTTCAGTCCGGTTACTACTTCAAGGAGGCGCGAGCCCTGGCTTCGCTCGCCAAAAGAAAATCCGCAACTGATCGCTGCCCGGTCGCCGTAGTGCTCTTTCGCGATGCCGACGGGACTCGCTCTTCTGAGAGAGGGCTGGCTGATCTGAAGTCAAAGTCCATCGAAGACGGCTTTCGAGCCGAAGGGTTCGATCTCGGCGTGCCGATGGTCCCCAAACCGAAGAGTGAAGCATGGCTGTTGTGCGCGCTCAAGACAGAACCCTATCAGCACTGCGCGAATCTAGAAGACGCCCTTTCAGGCAACGACAATAGTCCGAGTCCGGCCAAAGTTCAGCTGGCCGAACGTATCGGCGCGCTTGGAAGAGGAATCGACGACCTCGCTGACATGATTGCGGACGGCACGATCTCCCCATCTCGGATCGACATGCCGAGCTTCAACCGCTTCCGCACTCGTCTTGAGGAAGTGACCAATCGCATGCTCGGTCGGCAGACCTCGGCGCAGCAAAATTAGGCATGGATTCCTCAAGACATGACCGGTGCCATTTTCGAGCGCGACACCGCGGGAGGAACCCGCCAACGTGATACCGCCATGTCCCATCAGCCCGCCTCCTCTCGCTACGATGATTCCGCGCTTTACCGCCGCTGCGGCCGCAGCG
>PMKA01000255.1 GCA_003157575.1 Opitutia bacterium | reverse complement strand
GATCGAACGATTCCAGCTGTCCCTCTCCCAGGAACAGCTCGCCAAACTCCGCCTTGGCCTCTTGTTTGCGCTGCCCGGCGCAGCCGGTCTGCTCGGCCTGACGGTTTATTGGATGCGGCGCCGGTGATAAAAAGCTGAAAGGCTGAAGGACTGANNACGCTGAAAGCTGAAAGGCTGAAGGACTGAAAACTGAGTTCAGAAAGAACCGGCCCGACATCCCTTCCGCTTCTCAGCCTTTCCGTCCATCGCTTCCAGCTTACCGCTTTCAGCCTTCCAGTCTTTCGCCCTTCCAGTCTTTCAGCCCTTTTCTTCATGCGCACCAAAGTCACCCTCGTGCTGCTTTTGCTGAACGTCGTCCTCTTTTTCTTCATCTTCTCCGTTGTGCACCGGTATCGGACCGACGGGGCGTTTGAGGAAAGCCGGACCCGCGTCCTGGGTCCGGAGGCCGCCACGATCCAGTCCCTGGAGATCACCGGGGGCCGCCTCACAGAACCCGTCCGCATGGAGAAGAAACCCGAGGGCTGGATGATCATCAGACCCACGGAGTGGCCAGCCAATCCTTATGCGGTCAACCGGATACTCAACGAGCTGATGTTCCTCGATCACTTCACCAGTTTCCTGGTCAAGGATCTCTCCAAGAGCGGCCTTTCGCTTGCCGATTATGGCCTGGACAAACCGCAGATCACACTGACTTTCACCGCGGGCGTGGACACCGGCGCCGCAAGGAATGCGGCATCAACCCCACCCAAGGCTGTCACCCTGCGCATCGGCGATGCGACCAAGGTCGGCAGCCGCCTCTATATCCTGTCGCCCGACGGCGCGCGCATCCATGTGGTGCGCCGGAGCCTCCTCGACAGCCTCGCGCTGACCCTGGGGCAATTCCAGGCGGATGCGATCTTCAACATCCCGCTCTTCGAGGTGCACTCGTTCAACCTCCAGACCAGCGCACCCACCAACCTCCGCATCCGCCTGCGCCGGGAAGGGTCCCGCTGGCTGTTCGAGGCGCCCATTCTCGCGCGGGCGGACAGGGTGAACGTTGAGCTCGCCATCAACGGACTGAACGCGCTTCACACCAAGTCGTTCATCGATGCCGCGGCAATGCCGGCGCCCGACCGGATCGGCCTCAACAACCCCGCCTTTCGACTCACGCTCGAAGGCAACGGCCGCCGCGAGACCCTCCTGCTCGGAAACCGGACGCCGCCCGAAGAGCCCCCCGCGGCAGCCAAACCGGCGGGCGACGATTCGCCGTCCGAGCCGGCCACCGAGTATTATGCAAAGATGGACGACCGGACCCCTGTCTTTACCGTGCTGTTTCCCGACAGGCTTTTCGCCACCCTGCGCGGCTCACAGGAGGAACTGCGCGACAAGCATCTCCTCAGCTTCGATCCACGGGCTCTCACCTCCCTCACGCTGGTCGCTCCGAACCTGCCCGAGCTGACACTCCAGCGCCTGGGGAATCCCGAGCAACCCCAGGAGACCGACCCGTGGCAGATTGTCACCCACGCGGCGAACCAGGCGCCCCAGACCCTGCTCGCGGAGCTCCCCCTGGTCCAGCGTGTGATCGAGAGCCTCGAATCGCTCCAGGCGCTCAAGTTCCTCCGCGACGCCCCGCAAAATATCGAGCTCGAGAACTGGGGCTTTAACCGGCCCGAACGTGAAATCACCCTCAATTTCTCGACAAAAGGCGCCTTCGCCGAAGGCGCCTCGACGGCCGCGCTCCCGTCGTCGGTGACGCTGCTGGTCGGAGTCGCCAGCGAGCGCGACGGACTTGCCTACGCCAAGCTCGCCAACGAGCCTTTTGTTTATCTCGTGGATCCGGACATCCTTCGGGAATCGCCCGTGGCGACGCGCTACTACCGGAGCCGGCTGCTGCGGGAACTTCCCGCCGGCGCCCGGATCACGGGCCTCTCGCTCAAGGACACGGCAGCCAAGACCGAGCTCTTCGCACACCGTCTGGCTGGCGGGGAAACATGGGCGCAGGCACTCTCCACGGAAACGGCTGCGAGGCGGGCCGCCCTGCAAGGCATCCTCGACCAGCTGGGCAGCCTGCGCGCAAAGGACTTCGTCCTCGATTCGTTCCCGCCAGCGATAGACGTCGGAGGCGAAATGCGTCCGTGGAAATACGGCCTTGAGGCCACGATATCCCTCGTGGGCGGAACCGGCGGACAGACCGATTCGATCACCCTGTTTTTCATGGAGCGCACCAGCGGCGGCACACAGTTCGCCGGATCGCCCGCGTTCAACGTGGTCTTTGAAGTCGACCAGAAGCTGCTCGACGCGCTCTTCACGCTGACCCACGGCCCGAGCGAGCCCGCCCCGTCCTCGCCTGCTCCGGCTGCCGTGGAGGCCGCCAGGCCGGCGCAACATTGACGACAATGCGAAGGCCTGCGCCACGATGAACCTGATGCGGTCCATGCGACCCGCCCTTCGCGCATGCGCCTCCGTCGCCCTGCTGGTCGCCATCCGGGCGATCTGGCTTTTGCTGGTCGCCGCGCTTGGGTTGCAGATTTGGATCCTCGCACGCCGCGAACTGGAGCTGCCCGATTTCGCCCTGCGTGCGATTGAGCGGCGTCTGGCCGCCTCGGAAATCACCGTGCGTTTCGGCCGCGCGGTTTTCGACCCCACCGGCCGCCTGCTCCTCGAACAGGTCCAGCTCTTCGGCCCGGATGAAACGGGGCCGCTCGTCACCATCCGCGCCGCCTATGCCCGCCTTGAATTTCTGCCCCTTCTGATCGGCGAAGTCCGCGTGCACGAAATTCGCCTCACCGGGCTGGATCTGCGGCTGCCCGCAATGCTGTCGCCATCCGGCGCCGACGAGGCAATCGTGGCCGACTTCGACGGAACCATCCGGACGCGGGGGTCCGACTACGATATCGCGGCCTGCACCTTCCACGTCGGCGATGTTGCGGTCGCCGGCCACGGAGGTATCCACATCCCGGCGGGAACCGGCTCCCGACCGGGTTCGATGGGGTTGCTCGACCTCGTCCTCAGCCGTTACGTCACGGCAGGCCGCAGACTCATCGCTCTGCGGCCCCAGATCGGGACCCTGAAGGAGCCGCTCCTGCAGATGACGCTCACCCCCTCGCAGGAGGCCGGAGCCATCGTCGAGGCCGTGCTTCTTGTCGACTCCTCCTCGCCTGACGCTCCGTACGCAGTGCGGTCTCTCCGCGCCCGCGCCGTCTTTCCGCTCCTGGGAAACGCCCCGGTGGCCACGGAGGTGACAATCGACGCCGGACATGCGGCATGGAAGGAGCAGGTCCGCGTGGAGAGCCTGCACGTCGCGCTCACAGGCCTGCTCGCCCCCGACCGTTTCGTTTTCTCTCCTCAGACCGTTCGCCTTACCGCGGGCAGCGGAAGGGCGCTGGGCGTGCCTTTCTCCGGCCCTGCGGCCGGCCTGACGGTGGCGGAGTGGCCCCGCGTCCGGGGCGACATCATGCTGCAGACATGCGGAACTCCCGTTGAGGCGCAAACCGACGTCGAGACATCGAGGGGCGACGGCACGGTCGGGCTTTCTGCGCCGCTCACGCCGGAGCTGCTCCGCCTTGTAACCACCCGGCTCGGACTGGCGCCCGACAAATGGGTGAAGCTGGGCGAACCAGTGTCGCTGCGAGCCCGGATCGCACTTTCGGAAGGCTGGAAACCCTCCCGGGTTGAGGGGAACTTCTCCGTCCGCCATGCGACCGCCTACGACGTCCCGATCGACGCCGCGGGCGGACACTTTGTCTACGCCGGCCATGGCCTCGACGTCACGGACCTCTCGCTGATCCAGGGGGACAATGCGGCGCACGGCTCCTACGCGATGGACACGGTCACACACCAATACCGTTTTCTGCTTCGCGGCTGCCTGCGTCCCCTCGACATTTCGGGATGGTTTCCGGACTGGTGGCCGGATTTCTGGAGTGGCTTCGATTTTGCCGCCGCGCCTCCAGCCGCCGATGTCGACGTTGCCGGACGATGGGGAACACAGCAGGAGTCCGTCGTGTTCTGCCATGCCGACGCGGACCAGGCGGGCATCCGCGGAGTGCCATTTGACCGGGTGGGGACGACGCTCTTCTTCCGGCCCGGCTACTATGAGGTGTCGGATTTCAAAATGGAACGCGCGGGCCGCTCCGGCCGGGGCTCGTTCACTCTCGCCGTCGATCTCCGCGATTCAACCTATCGCACGCTGGATTTCGACGCCGTTTCCGATCTTGACGTGGCCGCGTGCGCCCGGCTCTACGGTGCGGAGGGGGCCGCGTTCGCCGATCCCTTCCAGTTTGCCGAGCCTCCCACTGTTCATCTTTCCGGCCATTTCGACGGCCCCGCCGCAGCAAACGGTCCCCACGCGCAACTGCAATGCACCGTTGTGACGGAAAACAGCGTCAGCCTCCACGGCTTCCCCCTGGACTCGATGAAGTTTTCCGCAAACTACAGGGATGACGATCTCCGCCTCCAGGATATCACGCTCGGATTCGCGGGCGGCGCGGCCACGGGACAGGCGCGGATCGAAGGCCCCCCCGAGAAACGCACACTCGCCTTTGACGCAAAGCTTGAGGGCGCCAACCTGGCCCGCGTCATCACCATCCTCGACGGGCTTCAATCCCCGGGAAGGCCGCCCGGAAACGAACGCTCCGGAGACAATTTGCTGCGCCGGGCCTCAAGCAGCCAGGTCGACGGCCGGATGGCCGCCTCCGGCCGGCTGGGGGAGCCTTTCAGCTATCATGGCGACGGCCGGTTGACGATCGCCGGCCAGGAGCTTGGCGAGATCCATCTGCTCGGCCTGCTCTCCGAAATGTTGAGCCGGACTCCGCTGCTCAATTTCACGTCGCTGCGCCTCGACTCCGCCCAGGCCAGTTTCCGGATCGAGGGAAACAAAATCGTCTTCCCTCAGGTCAAGTTGCAGGGCCCGCGCGCTGCGATCGAAGCCAGGGGCGAGTATTTGCTTGATGGCAAGGCCCTCGACTTCAACGCCCGCGTCTTCCCATTGCAGGAAAGCAAGATCGTCGTGGCCGACGCTCTCGGCATCCTGCTCTCGCCGCTTTCCAACGTGCTTGAACTGAAGCTCACGGGCCCGCTGGAGAAGCCGTCCTGGGCCTTCGCATTCGGGCCGACAAACATCCTTCGCACAATCACCCGCCCGCTCAACGGAGGATCGCCCGCGCCAAACGGAACACCGCCGACCGCCACGCCCTTGACGTCCCCTGAAAAATCTCCGTAACCGGAGCCTTCCGGACCTTTCGGCGCGCCCCCCCGCCAGCGGAACGAGCGCGCGGATACCGGCATGCATCCGCGCGATGACGTCGAGAAATCCTTTGCCCCGCCGCCGTTGTCAGGCCTACCCTTCCGCCAATCTGTCATGCCCCGCCCTTCCTCAGCTGCTTCCCGCGACTGGCTGAACCGAGTCTCGCTGCTTGGAGGCGGACTGCTGGTCCTGGTATGCGTGATCGTGCTGGCGGGCCGCGAGCCGTGGATCGATGCGCTGTTGAACCTGCACGCCGAAGACGCGGCGATGCGCCTGGACGCTGCGCTCGGATTCTGTCTGCTGGGCGTCGCGCTGCTTGCCCTGGAATGCAATGCCGGCCGCCTCGTCTGGCTGGCCCTGGTGCCGGCCGGGATCGGTTGCGCCACGCTGTTGCAGTCTGTCGGCGGGCGGAATCTGCACATGGATGAGTGGCTCGCGCCCCTGCACGCGGCCCCCGAATCGGCGCCGCCCGACCAGATGCCGGTCCTTGTTGCGGTTGCACTTCTCACCGCCGGAGTCTGCGTTTTGTTGTTCAAATGCCCCCGGATGACCCGCTGGTGCGGCCTGTTTGTCGTGCTTGGCGCGTCGCTGATCATCTCCATCGGACTTTCTCCGCTGCTCGGCCGGATTCTCGGACTTTCTGTGGGCTCCGTCCTTCATCCCGTCCTGCGCCCGGGTCCGCTGGTCGCCCTGTGCTGCGTGCTGTTCGGGATTCTTCTTCTGTGCTGCGTCTGGCGCCGCGATCCCGATCGTGAAGTCGGCATTCCCTCCTGGCTGCCCGTGCCGGTCCTGGCCGTTGGCACGACGGTGACCCTGCTCTTTACCACCGCCCTTCGGGATCGCGAGGCGGGCTTTGTCCAGTCGACCACCGAGCTGGCGATCAACAACGTCGCGACCATCCTGAACATCGAACTGGAGGGCGAAGTCCAGGCCCTCCAGCGCATGGCTGCGCGCTGGACGCGGGCCGGCTCCGTCGCGGACGCGCTGAGGGAGCAGGACGGCGCAATTTATCGCGAGAATTTTCCGGCGCTCCGCTCGCTGACCTGGATCGACGAGTCTGGCCGTTCCCTCTGGGTTTATCCCGTCGCCGGCAATGAATACCTCCTCGACTTCGACCACAGGACCGACCCTGTGCGCTGGAGACTCATCCAGCAGGCCCGGCAGACGGGCCTTCCGTCCTTCTCCGGCCTCACGCCGCTCCCGCTCGGCGGGCAGGGCTTCTTCACATGCGTTCCGTTGCTCGAATCCGACGGATCGTGCCAGCATGTGCTTCTGGGCAAGTTCTCCTACGCAATGGTCATGCAGATCGTTCAGAAGCGCCTCCACATGCCGTCCCTTTACGCGATCGCAATCGATGTCGACGGCCAGCGGATCTTCGAGGAGTTCCCCGAGAGCCCCGTACTGCAGAAGCTGAGCAGGGAATCGGTCTTCAGCCTTTTCAACCAGCGCATCAACATCACGCTTTCGCCGTCCGAAGCGGCCCTGAAGCAGGGACGGCGCTATTTTCCTGAGCTGTTTGCCGTGCTTGGTCTCTGGCTGACGCTGGGCCTGGGCGCCGCAGCCCATCTGGTCCGCACCGGAGGGATGCGGCGCCGCGCCGCCGAGCGGGCCAACGCGCTGTTGCAGGCGGAGAACGAGGAACGCCGCCACGCCGAGACGGCTCTCAGGGCCAGCCAGGCCGCGACGCGCAAGCTCTCGCTCGTCGCAAGCAGCACCGACAATCTCGTGATCATCACCGATGCCGCGGGACGGATCGAATGGGTGAACGAAAGCGTTGTGCGCCTCTTCGACCTGAGCCTCGCGGAGCTCGCCGGACGCGAACTCGCCTCCCTGCTCGTCGGCCCCGACACCGACCCTTCAACGGCCTTGCGCCTGCGCGATGCGCTCAACCGGGCGGTTTCGTTCAACTCGGGTTTCAACTGCCAGACCCGCGACGGCCTGCGCTGCGACCTCCACCTCGACCTCCAGCCGGTGCGCAATGAGGCCGGCGTTGTCGAGAACTTCATCGGGATTCTCGTCGACATTACGAGCCTCGTGGAGACGGAAAAGAACCTGCGCCGCGCGAAGGAGGAGGCCGATGCCGCATCGCGCGCAAAATCGGAATTCCTGGCCTCGATGAGCCATGAGATCCGCACTCCGATGAACGGGGTGATCGGGATGACCAGCCTGCTCCTCGAGACCGCGCTCACATCCGACCAGCGCGAATGCGTGAACACCATCCGCACGAGCGGCGATTCGCTGCTCTCGATCATCAACGACATCCTCGACTTTTCCAAGATCGAGTCCGGGAGGCTGGATTTGGAGCAGCATCCCCTCGATCTTTCCGCGTGCCTTGAGGAAACGCTGGACGTCTTTGCCATTCAGGCTGCGAAGAAACACGTTGACCTGGCGTACTTCATCGACCCGGGAGTGCCGGCCTGGATCCTGGGCGACGCAACCCGGCTGCGGCAGATAGTCGCCAATCTTCTCAACAACGCCGTCAAGTTCACGCCGAACGGATTCGTGTCCGTCGAAGCCAGCCGGACGGACGCACCCGGCCCCGGCGCCCCGGCCGCGACGGCCGACACCTTCTGGCTGGTCATCACCGTCCGGGACACCGGGATCGGGATTCCCGAGCACAAACACCACCTGCTCTTCAAGCCGTTCTCACAGGTGGATTCCTCCACGACCCGGAAATATGGCGGCACCGGCCTGGGGCTCGCCATCTCCCGCAGGCTCTGCGAACTCATGGGCGGCACGATAATCATGGAGAGCAGGGCGGGAAAGGGCTCCTCCTTCACCGTGAAGCTCCCGGTCCAGCCCGTGGCCCAGCCCGTGACAACTCTCGACACAACGCCGCATCCTCTGCAGGGCCGCATCGTGTGGGTAGTGGACAGCCATGACGTCAACCGCCGTTTTCTTTCGTCCGCGCTGGGCGCAATCGGACTCTCGTGCGTGGCAATGGAGTCGGCCCACGCCGCGCGAATGAACGCGCAGAACGGCGAACCGCCCGCGCTTTTGATCGTCGCCCAGCTTCTCCCCGACGGCGAGGGCCGGCTTCTCGCCGGCGAACTCCGCTCCGTCTTGAAGCTTCCGCAGCTGCCCCTGGTCCTCCTGATGCCGGCCGGCGAATCGACGCCCCGCGCCTGGCTGCAGGAACTGGCGCCGGCGACGTCTTTGCCGAAACCGCTCAAAACGGCGCCGCTGCTGTTGGGCATCCGTTCCCTGGTCAGCCCTCCCGTTCCCCGGCACAGTGCGGCGGCCGGCGGAGGCCGGTTGTTGAGCGATGAGATCCCGCTCAAGATCCTGCTCGTCGAAGACAACCCCGTGAACCGGAATGTTGCCTTGAGCCTTCTCGCCCGGCTGGGCTACAAGGCCGATTCGGTCGTCAACGGTGTCGAGGCCGTGAGCGCATTCAGCGAACAAAGCTATGACCTTGTCATGATGGACCTCCAGATGCCGATGATGGACGGCCTGGAGGCGACGCGGGAACTCCGCCGCCGCCTGGCGCCGGACCGCCAGCCCCGCATCATCGCCGTCACGGCCAACGCAGTCGTCGGCGACCGGGAGCTGTGCCTCGCAGCCGGGATGGACGACTATGTCACCAAACCCCTGAAGCTCGACGGAATCTCCGCAGCCATCCGCCGGAACTGCGCGAAGAAACAGGCCGAGTGACCGGTTGCAGCCCGATCGTCTGACAGCCGGTGCAGGAGCCTGTTCATCCTTGATTCCCCAGCTGAGGCTTCCCCTCCTCGTAGCCGCGAGCGTGAGCGAGTGGATTCCGCCTCAACCGCGGAATCTAGGTTCACAACAGCCGCCGGAAGGCCTCGATCTCCGCCGCCCGCGCGGAATCATCCCGGAGGTTGATCTCCTCGCCGGGATCGCGCTCAAGGTCGAAATAGAGCCACGGCATGCCAGCCTCCGAGAGCACGAGCTTGCGAAGGCTCGTCCGCCCGCCGCGCCACACGCGGTCGCATTGACGGGGCAGCCGCACGACACTGGGCATGGAGATCCTCTGAAACTCCGCCCGTTCCGCCGGATCCCCGCCGGCAGCCAGGCGCAAGGTCAGATCGGGAAGGTCGACGAGCGACACAAGCGCCGGATCCCGCACCCCGCGCCCCTTTCCCCGGATGTTCGGAACCCGCACAAGCAACGGGACGCGCACACTCTCCTCGTGCGGCCAGCCTTTTCGGAAGAGCCCATGAGCCCCGTGCATGTCCCCGTGGACCGATGTGAAGACGACCGCCGTCTTCTCCACCGGCAGCGCCGCCAGCAACCGGCCGATCGCCCGGTCCGTCGCCTCCAGATGGGCGTAATAGCCGGCCAGTTCACGGCGTGCCGTCGCCTCCACGTCGCCTCCGCGCGGGACGTTCGGCGGAAGCACGATGCCTTCCGGCGTCCATCCACTCCCGCCGTCCGGGACGGGCGCGTCGTAGGGAGGATGCGGCGGCTCAACGCTCACCACGCAGAACCACGGCCGCTGCGGGGAATGCGCCGCCGGAGACAGTGGACCGGTCATTCCCGCTCCGTTCTCTTTTTCCTCCGCTTTCCGCCCTCCGGCTTCCAGTATCCGGTCTCCGGTTTCCATAATCCACGCCGCCGCACGGTCGCAGACGACATCGGACTGATACCCCGAAAACTGCGTGGGCTCGGACAGCCGCGTGCCATGCAGCCAAGGATTGTTCAGAAGAAAACCGCTTTCAAATCCCTCCCAGAACTCGAACCCTCCGCGCCGCCCGGGCGGCACAACGATCTTCGCATGCGCCGGTCCGACAAGGGCCGCCCGCGGATCGAGTTCGTAAAGGTGCCATTTTCCGAAGAAAGCCGCCGCATACCCCCGCATCCGAAGCCGGTCCGCAATGGTCCGCGCCTCCGCGGGGAGCGGATCGTGGTAATCCCGCACGCCGTTCTCCGGCGAAAGCACGCCGGTCAGCATGGCGGCGCGGGCGAACGGGCCGAACGGATGCGGCGTCACGGCCTGGGAATAGTCGACCGATTCCGCCGCCATCGCGTCGAGATGCGGTGTGCGCGCATTCGGATCGCCGGCATAACCGGTGGCTCCGGCGCGCCACTGGGTCGTGACAATCCACAGGATGCTGGGCGGAGAGGCGGCCATGTTATTTCCCTGAGTTTTCGCGGCACAATGGCCCATCTGATCGACTCCGTGTCTTTGATGAAGGGGCGGATTTGCTTTTGGCAGCCTGGAGCGCCCGGAGTCCGACAGGCTGCCGAGAATCACTGATCGAGACACTTCCGCACCATGGAGACCAGAGCTTTCACTTCGTACGGCTTTGACAGGAAGGCGATCCCTGATCCAGCTGGAATTCCAGAATTTTCCAGATCCACACTGTAGCCGCTGGAAACGATGACCTTCAGATCCCCCTTCGCCTCGCGCAATCGGCCGGCGAGTTCGAGCCCCGTCATCCCTTCCGGCATCACCATGTCCGTGAAAAGCAGGTCGATCTCGGCGTGATGCTCCTTCCACACGGAAAGCGCCTCCGGCCCGGTGACCGCCTCCAGGACGTGATATCCAAACCACTGCAGGCTCATCACAGCCATCCGGCGGACGGCCGGCTCGTCTTCCACGACCAGAACCGTTTCAGTCCCGCGAAACTGTTGCGGGTCGATCGTCTCCGTTTTGACCGGCGATGTCCCGGCCAGCTCCGGGAAATAGACCCGGAAGGTTGTTCCCCGGCCCACCCGGCTCGACACCTCGACCCAGCCCGAATGCTGTTTCGCGATCGCGTATACCGTGGCCAGCCCCAGCCCCGTTCCCTTCCCCGCCTCCTTCGTCGTGAAGAACGGCTCGAAGATCCGCTTCATAACGTCCACGTTCATTCCGCAGCCGGCATCGGTGACGGAAAGGCAGACGAACCTTCCCGGACGCGCATCCGGGTTGGCCGCGGCCGCCTCGGCGCCCAGCTCCACCATCCGAGTCTCAATCGTCAGCGGCCCGCCGTTCGGCAGCATCGCGTCCCGCGAGTTGACACAAAGGTTGATGACGACCTGCTCGACCATCCCGGGATCGGCCTCTATCCGGAGGCGGCGCGCATCGTTGCGAAAGTCCATGCTGATGTGCTCGCCGAGAAGGCGCCTCAGCATCTTCAGCAGATCGCACACGATGTCGTTCAGATCCACCGGCTTCACCTGGATGATCTGCCGGCGGCTGAACATCAGCAACTGCCGGGTCAACCCCACTGCCCGCTGCGTCTCGACCTCCAGTTCCTGGAGCGAATTCCTCAGCTGGGGGGAGAGATCGGGATCATGCTGCATCAACTCGATGTGCATCAGCGTCGCCGTCAGAATATTGTTGTAGTCGTGCGCCACGCCCCCCGCAAGCTGGCCCACCGCCTCCATCTTCTGCGCCTGCCGCAGCTGGTCCTCCAGCCGCTTGCTCTCCGTGACATCGACGAAAATCCCCATCATGCGGATAGGAACGCCGGCGGAATCATAAAAATGCCGCCCCCTTCCATCGAGCCAGTGCATCGAGCCGTCCGGCCAGGCCACGCGGAACTCGTGCCGGAAAGGAACACGGCCGTCGCGGGACCGCGCGATCACCGTCTCGAAGCCGGCAAGATCGTCCGGGTACACCTTGCGGGAGAAAGTCTCGTACCGGCCATCAAAATCTCCGTCCTTCAATCCGAAGATCCGGACGAGCTGTTCGGTCCAGTGCAGGCGGCCGGCTCGCAGGTCCCAATCCCAAATGCCCATTGCGCCCGCCTCCAGCGCAAGCTGCAAACGCAGGTCGCTCTCCTGGAGCGCCTCCTCGGCCGCCCTGCGCCCTGCATTTTCCCTGGAGGCGCCTGTCAGGCCCGGTCCCGCCCCGTCCGTCTCGCGGGCCACGATCGCGGGCAGGCGCGAAAGCTCCTCCCTGCCGAGAAAATCCCTCGCTCCCGCCCTTACCATCTCGACAGCCCGGTCCGACCGGGCCTCATCCGAAATTATTATAACGGGAATATTTCCGACCAATGAACCGGCCGGAAGCGCGGCTTCGCCGTCCCCGGAACGGAGCGTGCCGTAATCGGCGACGACCACATCCCAGCCCTGGCTGGCAAGCGCGGCGGGCAATTCGCCGGCCGTTGCGATCCGGACCGAATGAATTTCGCGCCCGTCGGCCGCCAGCAGCCGGGCGACACTGTCCGCCTCGTCCGCGGACCGGTTGAGCTGCAGCAATTGCAGAGGACGGCTCATTGGGGTCTTAGACAGGGTTCCCGCCGGGAGCACAAGCTTTACCACACAAGCCTGCCTGACTTCGTCATCCCCGCTCCCTATTCCAGCCGCCGAAGCACAAGCGACGCATTCTGGCCGCCAAACCCCAGGTTGTTGCTCAGCACGACGCGGAGCGGAGCCGAGCGTTTGACGTTCGGCACGTAATCGAGATCGCAATCCGGGTCCGGCTGCTCGTAGTTGATCGTCGGCGGCACCTCCCCCGTCTGGAGCGCCTTGGCGCAGATGAGCGCCTCAACGCCGCCGGCGGCGCCCAGCAGGTGCCCCGTCATCGACTTGGTCGAGCTGACCATGAGCTTGCGCGCGTGCTCGCCGAAAACCTGTTTGATCGCCAGGGTCTCGAATTTGTCGTTGTACAGGGTGGAGGTCCCGTGCGCATTGATGTAGTCGACCTCGTCCAGCCGCACCCCGGCCATGTCGACCGCATGCCTCATCGCCAGCGACAGCCCGCGGCCCTCGGGGTCGGGCTGGGTGATGTGAAAGGCGTCACAGCTTGCCCCGAAACCCGCCAGCTCGCAGTAGATGCGCGCACCGCGGGCCCGGGCGTGCTCCAGGGTCTCCAGCACGAGGATTCCGGCGCCTTCCCCCATGATGAAACCGTCGCGGTTGAGGTCAAACGGCCGGCAGGCCTTCTCCGGCTCGTCGTTCCGCGTGCTCATCGCCTTCATCGAACAAAATGAAGCATACGAGAACGGCGTGATGGCCGCCTCGCTCCCGCCCGCAATCATCACGTCGGCATCGCCCCGCCGCATCGCGCTGAACGCCTCGCCTATCGCATGGGCGCCCGACGCGCACGCGCTCACAACGGCGAAGTTCGGGCCGCGGGCGCCGATCTCGATCGCCACCAGACCGCTGCACATGTTGCTGATCAGCGACGGAATCGTGAAAGGCGACACCTTGCGCGGCCCGCGCTCCCATAGAATGCGGAGCTGTTGCTCGTAGGTGTGCATCCCGCCGATGCCCGAGCCGATGATGACTCCCATGCGGTTGGAGTCTTCAGCCGCCGGATTAAGGCCGGCGTCGGCCACAGCCTTCTTCGCCGCAATGAAGCCGAAGTGGGTGTAGCGGTCGTTCCTCCGCACCTCCTTCGGGTCCATGTAGCTGGCTGCGTCGAAGCCGGTGATCTCCGCTCCGATCTTGCACGGGTAATCAGTCACGTCGAACTGTGTAACCCGGTTGATTCCATTCTTCCCGGCGAGAATGTTGTTCCAAAAGCTCTCAACATCCAGGCCGAGAGAAGTAATGACGCCGAGGCCGGTGACGACCACGCGAGGGGAGGACGGAACAGGATCCATATTTACAAAAAAGGCGCCCTACCGAAAAGTCCCGAGGGGCAGCACGGTAGGACGCCGAGACTCGTGAAAATGATTACTTTGCCGCGGATTTCTCTTCAATATAGGCGATGACGTCACCCACTGTCTGGAGCTTCTCGGCATCGGACTCCGGGATTTCACCCTTTATCTCGTCCTTGAACTCCTCCTCAAACGCCATGATCAACTCGACGGTGTCGAGTGAATCCGCGCCAAGATCATCCACGAAGGACGCTTCCGGGGTGATCTGCTCCTCGTTAACGTTCAACTGGTTAACGATAATTTCTTTAACGCGTTGTTCGATGGTCTTCTGATCAGCCATGTTGTATAGATGGGCAAGGGTTTGGGCTGCTCTTTGGGATCACATCACCATGCCGCC
>PMKA01000209.1 GCA_003157575.1 Opitutia bacterium | reverse complement strand
CAGCCGTCCTCGACTGGCTCAAGACGCTGGCGGCGCAGCTGGATCCAAACGCGGACATCGAAGTGAGATTTGCCAATGCCATCGTGGATACCGCCCTGGCACTTGAGGCATGGGAATTGCGAGAATTTGTGCTCGGCCTGTACGAACGCGGCCTGGCTGATCCGATGTACGTTGAGCCTGAATACGTGCAGGAGCAGCTTGTGGCTGAGGGGAAGAAGGACCCGCCGCCAGACTGGCTTTCCAGGACCATCACCGATGCCTGGGAGGAAGTGAGCCACTGGGCCTACTTTGATCCGGAGCAAGCAAAGGACCGTTGGGCGGCCCCCTACGACGATTCTCTGCCGCCACCGCTGGATCTTGATCCGGTGTCGAAGGCCGAGGATCTCCCCGTCGAACCTCCTAAACCCTACATCGCGCCATTCAANNAGCGGAAAGAAATTCAAGAAGTGCTGCGGCAAATAGCCCACGCGGGGTGAACTCAAGTGCCCGGCCGGGATTCGAACCGCTTCAGCACAGTTTCCGCGAGATCCCGCTGTTCGGGCGGCAGACCATTCAGCAGGGAAACATCTCCGCCCTCCAGGATGGCGCACACCGGTTCGAAGAACCCAAGCGCCTCGTGTGTTTCCGATCCAAGGCTTTCGGTAAGCAGCCGGAATGCGCGGGGCCATTCGGCCTTCATCTCCGGCGACGCCAACCCGTTTAGAATTCGAAGAACCTGTCTGCGCGCTGCTTCTCCAGTCATGGATCCCAGGAAGCCAGCAACCTTGTGCAGCACCGCCTCGGCTCCGCTGTGATCGCCTTTGCGCTTCAGTGCGGTGAATGCCTCAATCGCTGCAAACGACGTCCAGTTGCCGCCGGCCTTCTCCAAGTCGACGATCTTCATCATGTCCGCCACACCGGCCTCCGTGTCGTTCTTCTCCAAATACAAAGAGCCGCGGTTGAAAAGTGCCCGCACAACCGGTGCGACCGGCGCACCGGCCAACTCGATGACGGCAATGTAGTCGGCCAACTCTCCTTGCTCGTCGCCCAATTGCCCCCGAGCAACGCCGCGGTTAAACAGTGCCCGTGCCTTTTGGTCGACTGATGCTTCGGTCTTTTTGATAACGGTAGTGAAATCGTTGCATGCCCCAACGTGGTCACCCAATCGCCCCTTCGCAGCTCCGCGACCGACCCATGCCCGCGCTTTTTCCTCAACCGGCGCACCGGCAAGCTCGATGATGGCGGTGTAGTCGGCCAATTCTCCTTGCACATCGCCCAACTCTCCCTTGGTGACTCCGCGGTTAACCAATGCCCGGGCGACTCCATCGACCGGCGCACCGGCCAATTCGACGATGGCTGTGAAATCAGCCAACTCCCCGTGCGTATCGCCCAGGCGCCCCTTGGTGACTCCACGGTTGACCAATGCCCGGACGAGCAATTCGGCTGGTACTCCCGTCAATTCGATAGCGGAAGTGAAATCGGTTTTTGCGCCCGCTAGATCCCCAGATTTTCCCTTGGCGATTCCGCGATAGATCAATGCCTTGGCCAACGTCTCCGGGCCCCCGGGATTCTTCGCTATTGCGACATCAAGGGCCTTGATCGCGTGTGGCACATCTCCGTGGTCAAGCAGCCAATCGCCAAGGCCCGCGTAATTTCCGGCTTCGCCGATTGTCCATCTGTCGCGATTTTCCGGAACGAAGTCCGCATAAGCCTGCGCAGCCTCGTTCAGATCAGCCTTCGCCCATTGGCCGATGCATAATTCCGCGGCCGGCCGTTCGTAATTTGTGCCCTTCAACGAAGCGGCAAAATACTCGGATGTCGTCGCGCAGTTGCGAAGTGCGAGCGGCGCTCCGCCCACCGCATTCTTCGCCAAACTTTGCAATGTCGAATACCGCTCCTCATCCTCGAACCAGATGCGCAGCACTTCCACGAAAAGCTCGATGCGCCGGCGGTTCTGGCTGAGATAACGCATCTGGTACCAGATCGTGAAAAGCTTGTCGGGAACGGTGTAGTTCGCAACCCGCCCCTTGCCTCCGCCCAGCACCTCAACGATCTGAGCATCCTTGAGCCGCTTAAGCTGGCTTGTGATCTGGTTGAGTCCCAGCCGGGTCGGACCGACCAAATCCGTCGGCTGCGCCGTTCCTCCCTTTTCCATGAGTGCATGGACGATCTTTCGCTGCTGCGGCGGCAGGTTCTCCATCTCGTCCTTCAACAGCGGGGTGAGCTCATCGACCAGACGGCGAAGGTATTGCACAACTGTCACCACCTGCCGCTGGCTCAACAGCTCATAGAGCATCAGGATCAGCCGGGGATTTCCGCCTGAGAGGTGCACAATGGCCCTGACCTTGGGCTGCTGGCTGGGAAACTCGCGGAGAAACTGCTCGTTCCCGTCAAATCTGGCCCGACGGGTCAGCAATTCGATCGCCTGCGCCGCGTCCAGCCGGTCCAGGCGAATCTCGCCAAAATAATTGAAGAATGCCTCGTCATAACGCTTCAGGGAATCGAACACGTGCACCGTGCTTCCCACGAGCATCATGAACGGATCGATCATGAGGATGCGCCGCAGAGTTCCCTTCATCTGATCGGTGAGGCATTCTTCCATCAGCGTCTTGAGGTTCTCGACAAACACCACGAGCCGGCGGTTTGCTGCGCGCGACAGCTCGCGCAGACCCGTGATGGCAAGTTGCTGGCTCTGTTCGTCGTTCGTTTCAGCCGCGACTTTCCCCAGCCACTCTGCGGCTCCGGGAATTCCGTCTTTGACGAGGAGTTCAAGGATGCCTGCAAGCAAATCGCGCAACGATGCCACCTGAAACTGTTCCTCAGGAAACACAACCGGAAGCCAGGCTGCGCGAAGCTCTGCATCCTGCCGGACACGCAGTGCCACCATGCGAAGGAGGGTGGATTTGCCCGCGCCGCGCGGGCCGGTGACGACAAAACTCGACAACGTGCCGGCGTGAATCTGATCGCGCAGCGACTTCAGCAGATATTCGACCGTGTGCACGCGCGCGGCGAACGTGGCCTCCAGTTCCTGCTCCGACATCTCAGCCGGCGTATATTTGTGCGTGACCAGGGTCATGGCTGCTTCGTCCTCGCGGATTTCGCTGCCGCCGCTGAAGTGGGATACCACCGTTTCCACCAATCCTGGATGACCTTCAATCGGAAGAAGAACTCGTTCGTGCCCGGATCGAGACGTAGATACCAGTCGTATTCCAAGTCTGCGAGCAGCTCGTCGAACTCATGCTCATCGGCGTTACGGCCCCGCGTTTTCCGGTAGATCTCGTACAAGGCAGGCCGCGAGACTTGGTTCCGGCTGGCCACCGCCTGGAGGATGGCGTACGCCGATTTCTCGCCCATCTTGCCGTATCGCGTCAGACGGCTGCCGTAATGTCCGAAGTACCGGCGGCAGGTCGGTCCAAGCACGCGCGTTGCATAAACCTGATCCAGGTTGTCCAGAGTCAAGGCCGCCCGGCTGGCCTTTGGCAACTGCCCAAGTTGCGAGAAGAAGATGTGAATGAAATAGGGAACGGGCGAGCCGATGAGCGCGAAGAGTCTGGCCGAAAGTTCAGGGGTCCACGTGATCCCAAATGACGCCGCGAGATCTTCGGCAAGTTGCCCGGCGGGGGCATTGTCCAGCGGTTCGACGGGCAGCCGGGCAAAGTCGGTGAAAGCAGCAACGGCGCCCAGGCGGTGGAGAACCAGATCGACGCCGACACTCCCCGCCACGATGAAGCGATGCCGGCGGAGAACATCCTTTTGTTCGAGGCGGACCGTTCGAAACCAGTCGAGAAACTCGCGCGCGGATTCGTCGCCCCTCTTTTCGCTGATGCGCTCGATCATTCTGGGCATCTCGTCAAAGAGGAAAAGCAAAGTCTCATCCGCCTTTTCCAGTTCGGCCAGCATGCGTTTGGCAGCCTCGCGCCAATCTTCACGAATCTGTTCCTTGAACCGGACCTTCGCGCCCTCGAACTCCGCCTCGTCAAAAGTGTCTTTGACCCAACCCATCAAGCTCGCCGGCAGCTTCCTGGCATTACTGAGCAGCCGCCGGACGCCGTCGTGAACCAGCAATTCTCGCGTGATCCGCCAGACAAACTCCTCGGATGAATCAACGTCTTCGAGTTCGAACGACAGCGGAAGGAATCCAGCGTGCGACCTCTTCAAAACATGGCGCAAGATACCGCTCTTCCCAAAACGCCGGGGAGCGAGCAGAAGAACATTGTTCCCTTCAATCACCTTCCACAGGTGCTCGATGAAATCGTCCCGGCCATACAGTTCCTCCGGATCCGGGATGTTGCCAATAAGTGCGCGAATCTGCTTGGGTCCCGTTGGCGCTGTATTCAAAGCGACAGAACTGTTGCTTACTCGCGCAAAAAGCAACAATATTGTTGCTATCCGACAATCGCAGCCCAAGACACGTTATAATATGTACTTCCGTATACTTATGGAGCTATTCGACCGACGCGGATCGCATGAACATGTCCCTACACCCTGATTATTCTGCTCGCCTCAATCATGCGCGCCGCGGTAGGTCTTCTCGCCGGCCGAGACGGCGATGGGAAGGTGATTCTGCTTGGGTGGAAGCGGGCAGGTGGCAAACGGGGTGAACGCGCAGGGCGGATTGGTCGCCAGGTTGAAGTCGAGCACGACTTTGCCGTTCTTCGGCGGCCCCGCGTCGAGGAAACGCATCGTATAGGTCGCCCCGCCGCTGGTGGCGTCGGAAAAGATGAAGAAGAGGGTCTCGTCCGGCTCATCGACGATGGGCCAAAGTTCGTAGGTCCTGCCGTCGCGCTGAAACACCGCCTTCCCCGGAGTGGTCTCGCTGGAAGTGTTGCCGATGATATTGGTGATTGGAATCCGTCGGGGTCCGTCGAACGGGATCCAGTCCGCCTCGATCCGCCATGAGGCATCGATCGGATAATGGTCGATGCCGAGGAAATGGATGCGCCGACCGGCTGCGCTATCCCTCACCCGCAACGCCTTGCGTCCGCCGCGCTCGATGACGAAAAAGCTCACCGTGCCCGCCGACACGAGCGACGGATCGCCTTCGCCCTCGGCAGGCCGGAGCCTGCCGGCCTGCGCCGGCTGTCCGTCGACCCGCACATCGACCGCGGACCCGGGCGCGAAGGCGACTTCCCCCGCTGCCGAAAGGGACACCGTGCCGATCCGCGCCGGCCCGGCGGCCAGCACAATCGTGTTGTCCGCGGAGCTCCCCACCGTGTTGTCGCCTTCATGGAGAAAGTGCAGTCCGATCAGCGTGAGCCATCCATCCGGTTTGGTCAGCTGCACGACCCGTTCGGCCCACTGGTTCTCGACAAAATGGACGTAGCTGTCGTCAGCCCGGCCGGGAAGCACCAGAGCGCACGCGGCAACAATCAGAGGAATCAGTGTCCTTTTCATAATGGGGCACAAGGTAGGCATCCTCGCGGACTGTGAATCAAGGCTCGCCGCCCCGCCAGCCCGAACGCTCGCACTGCCTGAAGGATCTCCACGAGCCGGGCTGTGCCTGAACGCCCGCCGCAGATCCGGGGACGAGGAGGAGGCTCCGCCCTGGCTCGACGGTCGATTAACCGCCCGCTGACCACGCTCCTGCAAACCCTTCAGCAGATGGAACGCGGCGCCGCTGACAGACCGATGCTGACGGATCACCGATTACCGTTTTGGTAGGAAATAACAACAGCTGAATAGACCAAATAAATCCCGATATGGAATGAAAAAAAACGTCCTAATGCGTTAACTAACAATTGCGTAGGAAATCCAAACGACAAATTGAGAAACGTTGGAGAATTGGGCATTGCCTTATACTATACTACCTGAGTATGATTGCAATCAGATGATTCAACACGTCACTGTTGTCGGAGGGCACGGCCGGTCCGGAGAACCCGACGGGGTCGAGCGGGTTGAGTTTGCAATGGGCGATGTGGTCGCGATCGTCGGGCCGACCGGGTCGGGCAAAACAACGCTCATCAACGACATTGAGCTCTTCGCCGATGCGAACACCCCGACGGGCCGGCGCGTCCTTTTCGACGGAGTTCCGGCGCCGATGGAATTCCGCGACGATCCGGCCCGGAACCCCATTGCGCTGATCACGCAGAACACGACGTTTTTGTCGGACCTGCCGGTCGCGGAATTCCTCGAAACGCATGCCCGTATCCGTTGCGTGGAGACGCAGCAGCGGGCGTCGGTGGTCGCGCGCACCCTGGCTTTCGCGAACGAACTCACCGGAGAGCCGATTTCGGAGGCCAGCCGGATGACCGAGCTTTCCGGCGGACAGACCCGCGCGCTCCTGATCGCCGACGCGACGGTCGTCTGCGACGCGCCGATCGTGCTGCTGGACGAGGTGGAGAACGCCGGCATTCACCGCACGCGCGCCCTCCAGCTGCTGCGCCGCCAGCGGAAGATCTTCCTCTTCGTGACCCACGATCCCCGCATCACGTTGCTGGCGGACTACCGGATCGTGATGCAGGGCGGGCGGATCCGGCAGGTGCTGCGCACCGACGAGACCGAGCGCGGCCTGGCGAGCGCGGTCAACCGGCTGGACGATGTCCTGGCCCGCCTGCGCGATCGCATTCGCGAGGGCGGCCGGATCACCGCCGCGGAAATGGAGGGCGTCGCATGAAACTGATCATCTGTGCGGGACCGGCGACCACGGGCAAGACTGCGGTGTTGCGCCACCTCATCCGCAAGCTGCAGGCGCGCGGGCAGAAGCCGGCTTTTCTCAAGATCGACGTTCAATATGCCGAGGAAGACGAGCAGTTCGCCCGCGAATTCGGGATCCCGACGCGCAAGGTCTATTCGGGTGAGCTCTGTCCGGACCACTGCAATGTGATGGTGCTGGGCGACGCGCTGCAATGGGCCTCCTCGGCGAACTGCGACGTCCTGATGGTGGAAACGGCCGGACTGTGCCTGCGCTGCTCGCCCTACGTCGACGGTGGACTGGGGCTGGTCGTCCTCGAAGCAACCAGCGGCATGAACCTCCCCCTGAAAGTCGGGCCGATGTTGTCGCTGGCGGACGTAGCGGTGGTCACCAAGATTGACCGCATCTCGCAGGCGGAGCGCGAGGTTTTCCGTGCGCGCATCCAGGATGTGGCCCCCGGGGTCCGAATCCGGGAGGTGAACGCACTCCACGGCATCGGCATCGACCCCCTCGTAGCCCGGGTCGACGCCCAAGCGGACGTCAACGGTCCGTTGCTGCTGCGCGGCAACCCGCCGGTGGGAACCTGCACGATTTGCGTGGGCAAAAAGGAAATCGGCTGGCAATCGCACTTCGGCGTCGTGCGCGCCCTCGAGAACCAGACCTTTTACCGGGGAGAGTAGCGCCATGGAGCGAATCTACTTCGACAACGCTGCAACGACACCCGTCGATCCGCGGGTGATTGAGGCGATGCAGCCATTCGGGTGGGACGTGTTCGGCAATCCTTCGAGCCTGCATGCGCCCGGGCGCGAGGCGCGGGCGGCGGTCGATCGGGCGCGTGCCCAGGTCGCCGCGCTCATCGGGGCTCAACCCACCGAGATCATCTTCACGGCCAGCGGCACGGAGGCGGACAACCTGGCGCTGTTGGGGACATTTTCAGGCAGAGACCTGCAGGATAGTCGAATCGTGACGAGCACGATCGAACATCCGGCAGTCCTGGAGACCTGCCGATATCTCGAAGGTCACGGAGTCGCCGTGACCTATTTGCCCGTCGATGGCGAAGGGCTTGTCGATCCCGACGCGGCGCGCCAATCCACGGTCCCAGGCACGCGCCTGGTGTCTGTCATGGTGGCCAACAATGTCGTCGGTGCGGTGGAACCGATCCGCGAACTGGGACGCATTGCCCGGGAGCAAGGCGTGCTGTTTCACACCGATGCGGTGCAGGCCGCCGGCCATCTTCCCATCGATGTGCGCTCCGAACCGGTCGATCTGCTTTCGATTTCGGCGCACAAGCTGCATGGCCCGAAGGGAGTTGGCGCCTTGTACGTGCGGGACGGCGTGCGACTGCAACCCCTGATTCATGGAGGCGGGCAGGAGCGCGGGTTGCGCTCCGCCACCGAGAACGTCGCCGGCATTGTCGGCTTTGGGCGGGCGGCGGAGATCGCTCGCTCGGAAATGTCGGCCGAAGCGGCGCGTCTCGTTGCCTTGCGCGACCGCCTGATCGAAGGCATCGTCGAGCGGATCCCGGGCGCTTACCTGATCGGTCCCCGGTATTGCCGCCTGCCTGGACACGTGAGCGTGGCCTTTGCCGGACAAGAAGGAGAGGCAATCCGGCTGCTGCTGGCTTTGGATGAAGCCGGAGTGGCCGTGTCGAGTGGCAGCGCATGCAGCGCCCAGCACGCCGGAGAACCCAGCTACGTCCTGCGAGCGATGGGGTTTGATCCGTTCCGCGCCCGCGGTTCCTTGCGGCTCACTCTCGGCCGGTTCAACACCGAAGGGGAGGTGGAATCGTTTCTGGATCTCCTTCCGGGTGTGGCGGCCGGGTTGAATTCCATCACCACCCGTCGTGTGGGCCAGGCCTGAGAAAGACACTCTATGGCGAACTCCCCTTCCCAGATCACCCTAAGCGACCTGCCCGGCCTGGACTGCGGCGTCTGCGGCCTGAGAACCTGTGCCGAGATGGTCGACCGGCTATCCGGTCAGCCAAATTACCTGGAACGTTGTATCCACCTGTCGAAACATCGGATCGCCGCAGGCAGCGGTGCCGTGAAAAGTCCGGTGCCAACCGTCACTGCGACCAATGGCGCAGTCGCCGCGGCCCGGGCAGGAGACGCGACGGGCGACGCTAGTTTTCGAGACTCGCTCGGACGGGACTTCGATTTTTACCTCGAACATTTTCCAGAGGATCCGGGACCCCGCGAGATTCTGCTTCCGCACAATCCGATGCTCACGCGGGAGATGGGCATCCAGCGCGGCGACGTTCTGATCGGACGGCCGCTCGGGATGTCGTGCGGTTGCCCGATTACCCATTGCGGCGTGGCGATGGACGTGGATGCGCGGACCGGTGTGATTGTCTGGTGCGTGACGGGACCGCTGCGGACCCGCCAGCAAGGTTTCAAGGATCTCGGTTATTACATTGCAGAGGGGTACGAAGGGCTGATCACGCGATCGCGGGTCGAGCCGAAGATCGGCATGCGCTACTTCTTCCAGCCCCGGATGTGCATGTTGCAGTGGCGGCACAGCGGGCTGGTAAACTATCTGAACCGGACGCCCGCCGGCTGGCAGGTGCGGCTCGAAGGGCTTTGGATCGGGTGAAGGAGGCCCACCGGGCAGCGATCGGCAACTCCTGTGAGAACGCCTATGCGTGAAGCTTCTTCAACAGCCAGGCGATGTTTTCGCCCAGGCCCTGCATGTTGGCGATGCCTTCGTCGTCCTTCTCGACGTCGCCCACGTCGCGGCCGATGCCGAAATTCCAATACGGCGCGCCCGGCACGATCATTTGGGTGATATGAAGAAAGTGGTAGATCGTATCCAGGGCATGCGTTGCGCCGCCGCGCCGGACGGCAATGACGCCCGCGCCGACCTTGCGCTTGAACAGCAGGCCGTTGGCCCGGGCCACGCGGCCGGAGCGGTCGATCAACGCCTTCAGCTCAGGCGTGATGTCGCTGAAATAGACGGGCGAACCGAGAATGATCCCATCCGCCTCGCGCATCTTGGCAATGATGTCGTTGACCGGGTCGTTGGAGATCGAGCAGCGTCCGTCCTTGCGCTGCAAACAGACGTTGCAGTTGTGGCAGCCGCGGATCGCATGTCCGGCGAGCTGGACCAGTTCGGTTTCGATGCCTTCTTGCTTGAGCGCAGAGAAGACATGGTGGATGAGCAAGGCGGTGTTTCCGTCCTTGCGGGAGCTTCCGTTGATGGCGAGGACTTTCATG
>PMKA01000361.1 GCA_003157575.1 Opitutia bacterium | reverse complement strand
CGTGTCGTTCGCGGGCGCGCCGTTCGCCGGTGCGGACAGAAGCGTGACAAGCCGCCATCGGTAGGTCTGGCCCTGTTCGAGGCGCACGGTGAACCGCCGCGTCAGTTCAGCTCCCCCGGCTCCGGGCGCCGCGGTTTGAACGATATCGTATGCGCCGGCCTGCAAATCGGCCTCCTGGGATTCACGTCCGGCGATGTGCAGTGCCAGGGCCGGTCCGTCGCCCGTCGGAGCGATCGTGATCTGCCAGGTGCAGTCGCTCAGGTTGACGACGACAAGGTGGACGCCCCGCGCAGGCGCGGCCGCGGGAGGCGGCACCGTGCCGCATGCCGCGGCAAGGAGCGCCAGCACCAGTCCGATCAGGAGCATCGGTTTTGAACACAGCTCACGCATGCATCCCATCAATCGGCACACATAGGGGTGTTCTCCAATCTGGACTGCCCCAACGGTTCGCCATCACAGCTCGATCAACCGCCACCCAGCACCGCCTGGACAAACGCTGCCCGGGCCTGCAGGTGTGGATTGTGGCCGGACTCGGGGATCACGGTGATCCGGGCGGCGGGAAAATGGCGGAGAATCGCAGCGTGATCCTCCGGCGCCACAAAGTGCGACTTCCCGCCGATGATGAAGTGCACAGGCCCGTCAAAATGGTCCGTCTCCGCAAGCGGATTTCTCACCAGCTCGGGCAACGCCGCGGTCAGCACGGGCAGGTTGACGATCCATCGCCAGCCGCCCTTTTCATCCCGCTCGAGATTTGTGAGGAGGAACTTCCGCATGGCCCAGTCCGGCACCCGCGCTTCGAGGCGGATCTCGGCCTCTGCCCGGGATTTCAGGTCGTCGAGCCGCAATTCGTTCATTCCGGCGACCTCGGCTCGCTGGGCCATCCCGGGATAATCCTTGGGCGCGACGTCGACAACGATGAGCTGTCCGACGCGTTCCGGTGTGCTGCAGGCGAGCCGCATCGCCACCTTGCCTCCCATGCTATGCCCCAGCAGCGCAACGCGGGAAAGGCCCTGTGCGTCCATCCACTCAAGGACATCGTCGAGCATTGCGGAATAGGACATCTCGGGCGCGTGGGGCGAGCGGCCGTGATTCCGCAGATCGATGGCAAGCACGTGAGATTGGGCGGCCAGATCGGCCCCCGCAGTCTGCCAGTTGCGCGACGAGCCGAGGAAGCCGTGGATCAGCACAAGCGGCGGCCGGCCCACTCCGCCAAGATCGCGATGGAAGAGCATGGGGGACAGTAGTGGGATTCGAGCAGCGGGTGGCGAGTAGAAAGCCGGGCAGGCTCCGTTGGCCTTCCGTTTCCCGGCGCAGAAACAAGCGTTGCGCTGAAGATTTCTGGAATTACAAAGGGCATACTGCTTTCCCCTCATGCTTCCAGAACCAGAAGCCGGTATTCTCAAGTGCCGGATGGAATTGCACTGAACCCCGTGACCGAAGGTTCCCAACTCGACGCCAAGTCGCTGAAGATCTTCGCCACCGACCCGAAAAAATGGTCCTGGCGCGACATCGCCGCCGACTGCGCCGGTTTTGCCAACGCCCGGGGCGGATTCATCTTCTTCGGCATTGAGGACGACGCCGATGCACCTGCGCCAACCCAGCGCATTCCACCCGATCTGCCCGATCGCCTCACCAAGGGCATCAGCCAGCACACGACCAACGTCCACGTGCGGCCCGAGGTCCGCATCCACGCCAACGGCGGCGAGTACCTTGTGCTGGAAATCGTCCCGAGCGCCAAGTCCATCGCGGCCACCTCCGATGCCCGGTATTATCTCCGCGTCGCCGACGAGACCCGCCGGCTCATGCCCGATGAACTTGTGCGCCTCGTAGCGGAAAAGGACTCCTACCAATGGGAGACGCAAACCACACGCCGTGTGCCGGCGGAACAGGCCGATCCAGCCCAGGCCCTGCGCTTTCTCCGTGACATTCGAGCCTCCTCCCGGGTCAAGGACTCGGTGAAACACCAGTCCGATGCAGAGATTCTGGAACATTACTTCTTCGTCCAGGACGGGCTTCTGACCAATCTTGGCATCCTGTGGATCGGCAGACGCGCCGACCGAGCCCAACTGCTGCATGCTCCCATCGTCCAGTTCCTGAAATTCGACGCCAGCGGGCAGCGGGTGGCAAAACGCGCGTGGGACGACTTCTCGCTCAATCCGGCCGAGCTCATCGAATCCGTCTGGACGGAGATCCCCGACTGGCGGGAGTTCACCGAGCTGCCGGACGGGCTCTTCCGAAAGCAGATTCCCCATTACGACGAGGTGGTCGAGCGCGAGCGCATCGCGCTTGGCCTGATTGCCCGGCATGGAAGCCTGACCGCCCTGGAATTCGGCCGGCTGCTTCAGGTCGAGGGCGACGATCGTTTGCGGTCCTGGTTGGGCACCCTGCTCGAACGCGAGATCGTAGTGTCTCGCGGGCGGACACGTGGAACCGAATACTCCGTTAATCCGGCGCTGCTTCGGTCATCGAAATTCACCGGCAAGACCACGCTGAAGGGCATCGAAATGCACCGGCTGAAACATCTCGTCCTCGAAGACCTGGCCATTCATGCGCCAGCCCTTGACCGACCAGCCACTCGCGCGGAAATCCATCGTCGAATTGGTCCCGAGATTCACCCGCAGAAACTCCGCCGGGCTCTGGGGCAGTTGCAACTTGACGGTTCGATCGGCTCCACAGGGAAACGCGGCCGTGGCGGCGGTTATTTTTTGAGTCACTTGCCTGCCAAATAACACCATAACGATAGGTCAAATGAGGTCATGGACAGTCCCATACTGGCTCGCTAGATATATAAGCTGCTACTCATAAACTGCTTACTATTGTGTCAGTTTCTGCCAAATAACTGCCTTGTTGAGCCATAGGTCTTTACCGGAGCCAATCGTCCGCCCCCTCCCCATGCCTGCCCCATCCGCCGCCGGCCGTCTGCGCTCCATCCGCACCCTGCCCCAGCTCCTCGCGTACCAGAAGGTCGTCGTCGCCCTCGCCGAGACCATCCGCCTCATGGCCGAANNGTTCCCGCCGCCGAATCCCCTCCCCCCGCCCTCGGCCTCCGCACCGAGGATGAACTGCCTCTGGGCTGAATACCATGAGCTGGAAACTGATCTTCATCGTCTGGGGCTACTTCGCCCTTTTCGTGGCCAGCGTCACCGCGATGCTGCTGTGGCAGAAGCGTTGTCGGAAGCGGCGCAATCCGCTGCCGGAGGATGTCCGCCTGCTGCGCACTCCGGGTGAGACGCAGCTGATCTGGACCCGGAAGTTCGACGAAAACTTGATCCTCTATTTCGTCTTCGCTGCGTTGGCGCCGGTCGGAGTCGTGGTTCTTCTGCTGCCACTCGTCCAACGGTTAACGGGATGGTGGGTGCTCGTCGGTCTGGTTGTGACTGCGCTGGTCTTTGCTGGCGCCTTCTACGCTGTCGCCCGGTGGCTCACAAAGAAGCTGCAGGAGTCCGGGGACCGTTATCTCGGCTATTTCGGCGAACGCTATGTGGCTGAGCTTCTGGATCCGCTGCGGGCGAAGGGCTGGAAGATCTTTCACGACGTGCCATGCGAGGCTCACGGGAAGAAATTCAACATCGATCATGTGGCGGTCGGACTCGGCGGTGTGTTCGTCATCGAGACCAAGACACGCCGGAAAGGTGCGGCACGACTGGGACGCAAAGACAGCGTGGTCGTTTTTGATGGACGCGTCCTCGACTGGCCTTGGGGCGAGGATGACCACGGCCTGGAGCAGGCGGAACGAAACGCCGTCTGGCTCGCGGACACGTTGAAGGCAGAGACCGGGGAACGCGTTCATGTCGCTCCCATTCTCACGCTGCCCGGCTGGTGGGTGGAACCGTTGCCCTCGAAGAACCCGCGTCTGTGCCGGGTTGCGAACCCCAAGTGGCTGCAGAAGTGGCTCGGGGATGCGCCGGAAATTCTAAACGCGAAGCAAGTCGCCGTGATCGCAGCCGAACTCGAAGCACGCTGCCGCGACGTAAAGTACGGCGATTGACGGCCACCGATCCAAAGCCCTCTGCGGCCTCCGCGTCCTCCTGTAAGGCCATCTGCGGCAGACACGGCGCGCCGTAGCCGCGCGCGAAGGCCGGACGTTGGCGCTCCGCGCACGGGCCTAAAAGGAGGAAAACCTCTGGTTGATTTGTGGGTTTCGGCAATGGCAGGCTTCGGAGAACCGTCGCCCTTTATGCACGCATCTGCCTCCGATTGTTTCCCAATCCACACAATCCGAGAAACCAAGGTCATCATCGATAGTGACCTCGCGAAACTCTACGGAATTCTCACCAAAAGGCTAAACGAGGCCGCCCGGCGCAATGCCGATCGGTTCCCAGCTGAGTTCTGTTTTCAACTCACCCTCGAAGAAGCTGCAAACTTGAAGTCGCAAATTGCGACTTCAAGTGACGTTCACGGTGGCCGCCGCAAACTCCCGTGGGCCTTCACTGAACATGGGGCGTTGATGGCGGCCAATGTCCTCAACAGTCCGCGCGCAGTGCAGATGAGCGTCTTCATCGTTCGGGCGTTTCTGCGCATGCGCGAGGAACTCGCGAGCGGTGCCGGCATTCTCAAGCGGCTGGCGGCGATCGACCGCGAGCTCCTGGTACACGACGTCGTCCTGCGCGACATCTACCGAAAGCTGCAGCCTCTCCTGGCCCCGCCAACCGACCGGCCCAGGCGCGAGATCGGTTTCCACGTGAAGCGCTAGGAACGTGCCGGTTTCGCCCTCCAGGTTCCTAAGCAAATAGCGGACGCCATTTCGGGCGGAATTATGCGTGCCGGCGCTTGAGCCCAACAATGTGATCGCGGATCGCCGTTCCGACCGCGCCACCGCTATCGCTTCTCCCCCGGTGGAGGAGGGGAGTTGAAATCGTAGTAATACCGGTCCGAAAACCAGCGATCCGTGCCGCGATAGCCGCGAAGCAACTCCCTGGCCCGGAAAAGCACGAGGCTGAATGCGTGCCAGTCGCCAAAACGGTCGAACTTCCTGCACGAGGTCACGATGTGCGCCCTGCGTAGAGTCGCATACCGCAACCGCCTCTTTCGTCCGTAGGCTCTCAAACGCTTCGCAAAATCGACGTCCTCTCCGAAATTCAGCGTCTCGTCGAAACCACCGACAGCCTCAAAATCCCGGCGCAGGCACCAAAAGAGGCCGCAGGATAGCCCGGTCACCCGCATAAACGCGTCCAGCGTGAAGGCTGTCACACCGATCCCGAGCGATGTTCGTTCCGTTCGAATGGGCACACCGCCGCCGACATACCTTCCCGTCTTCAGCGCCCCGTCGATTTCGCGCAGCATGTTGGCGGACATCCTGCTGTCGGCATCGATGGTGAGAAGCACCTCGCCAACAGCGACGCGTGCCCCGGCGTTCCTGATCTTCGCCAGACACCGGCCCTCTTCCTGCACCGTCTTCGCTCCCCGCTCCAGCGCAATTTGCTCCGTCCCGTCGGAGCAACGGTTGAGCACAACGATCACTTCCACATCTCCGCGTCGGTCGCCGGCCGCCCTCTCGATCGAATCGAGACATCCGGGGAGATAACGTTCCTCGTTGTGTGTCGGGATTACGACTGAGAATCGCATGGAGCGAGAGTGCCGCGATCGGCGTTGGGAACGAAATGAATACCGATGACAGAGTCGCCTGCAAGCAGGCTGCAATTTGGTTTCCAGGGTTCGCACGAGAGGGCTCCGTTCCCTCATGTGAACCGCGGCTGCCGGAGCCCAGAGTTGAGACACAGAGTCCAGAAGGCCCGGACGCGAGCAGCCTGTCGGACTTCGGGTCCTCCAGGCTGCTAAAAGCAAAACCGCCCTTCATCAAAGACACGGAATCGATCAGATGAGCCGTTGTGACACGAAAACTCAGGGAAAATACCTGGCCGCTGTCGTTTCTCAACGAATTTTGGGGGCGGTTTTGCCATTAGGAGTGACCACACGCGCTGG
>PMKA01000305.1 GCA_003157575.1 Opitutia bacterium | reverse complement strand
CACCGTCAACCGGCAGATGCGCCCTGTATCCGGTGCATTCCGGCCCAGCAGGACACTTTCAGGGCAAAACCGTGTCCCAAACGTGCCAGGGGCTTGAGTTTGGTCGTCGGTCATTCTAGTTTTCAACCGGATGCTATCCGATCGTTCATATATGCGCGACGCCGATCGCCCGTCTTCCTTTGACGTCGTCAAATGCTTGATGGTCATCTTNNCGGCGCGCTTTTCCTGCTGCAGCACGTCGCCGAACGGTGGCTCGGGTTCTTCGGCCATTACGGCTGGCTCGGTCTGTCCGCCGGCCCGGTCCTGCACGGCCACAGGCTGTGGACCTTGTTAAGCTACAATTTCCTGCAGGACACCTCCGGGCTCGACAGCGGCGTTCTAAATCTGCTCTGCAATCTCCTTGGGCTGTATTTCTTTGGCGGTGCGGTGCGGGAGTTGGTCGGCTCGCGCCGTTTCATCTGGCTCTACGCCGCCTTCGTCCTCGCGGGCGCGGGCGCATGGCTCGCCGTCTACCCCCTGGGGGCGATCTGGCCTCTCGTCGGGCCGCTTGCCGCCCTTTCGGGCATTTTCGCGCTCTATTGCTGCTATCACGCGGATGAGCAGATGACGTTCCTTGCGTTTTTCGTCGTCCCAGTGACCGCGAAGCCCAAGTATTTCTGCTGGTTCTGGGTGGCGTTGGATATCGTGGGGCTTCTTTTCTACGAGATCATGGGCCGGCCTTCGCCATTGTGGAACGGCAGCGCAGCCAGCCTTGCGGCGATGCTCGTGGCCTACGGTTATTACCGGATTTCCAGCCGGACGGACCTTTTCGGACGTTCCTCAGGCGCGAAAATCGAGCTGCCCGGCTGGTTCCGCCGCAAGAAGAAGGAGGCCGCCCCCCGTTTCCAGGTGAACCTGACCAACCGCAATGACTTGCGGGTCGAAGTCGACCGCATTCTCGACAAGATCAACNNGCAGGCGATTAGGATCGTTCGCATGGTGACAACACACTGAATCGCCTGCAAGCAGGCTCCTACATCCTTGCCAATTAGTCTCATCATGAACGCACGTTAGAATTACAAATGGCTGCGCCATTTGGGAAGGACAACGATCGCCCTCCAAAAGAACCGTCGCGCGGAGCGACGAAACGAACAGATAACGACATGGGAAGGCGGCGCCCTCGTCGCGTCTCCAAAATTCAGCCTGCGCCATCGCCTCGTTCTCAGCGGGAAAAATCGGGACCGGCCGCTCGAAAAGCATGGAGAACGACGGCCTGTCGCCGCAACAACCTTGAAGGAACGGCGCTTTGTGCTTTGTTGAGTAACGTATGGGAGGGCAGCGCGTCATGAAACAACTCGCGCGCCTCCTTTTTTCTACACCGATGACATCTTCCTTCCTGCGTTTTCCGCGGTTCTGCCGGGCCCTGGCTGTTGGCGCCCTTTTTCTGGCTGTTCTCTCCGCCAGCGGGGCGCTGCCGGAGCGCAATTTTGTCACGACGCGCGCCCGGGCCATCGAGGTGAGCACCATGGTCGAGCTGCTTGAGGAATACAATTTCAACCACCAGGCTGTCGCCAGCCAGCTCAAGCCCGACCTGGCGCAGAACCTGATCCGCGATTTCATGGCCGCGCTCGATCCCCAGCGCCTTTTCTACCTGGCCACCGATCAACAGGCATTCACGCAGCGTTACGCACCAGGGCTCTATTATAACATGCGGACACTGGGAAAGCTCGATGCCCCGTTCGACATCTACATCATGTTCGAGAAACGGGTCGACGGGCGCGCCAGCTGGATTTTCGACGAACTGAAGAAGAACATCGACCTGACGACCATGGAGACCTATCCGGTCGACCGCTCAAAGAGCGCCTGGCCCGCCACCCAGGCCGAAGCCGACGATCTCTGGCGCCGGAGGCTGAAATTCGAGGTCATCCAGGAGATCCTCGCCAAGAAGACTCCCGAAGAGGCGAAGAAGGCCGTCCAGAAACATTATGAGCGGATGCTCAAGAATCTCGCCGACTTCGACACGGACGACGTGACGGAGATGTTCCTCACCAGCCTCGCCAACCTCTACGACCCGCATTCCAGCTACCTGTCTCCCGAGAGCTTCGAGGATTTCGCGATCCAGATGCGCCTCTCGCTCATCGGGATCGGGGCGTTGCTGGGCTTCGAGGACAACGAGTGCGTGGTCAAGGAACTCATTCCCGGCGGCCCGGCCGATCTCGGGAAGGTGATTCATCCCAATGACAAGATCATCGCGGTCAGCCCGAACGGAGGCGAACCGATCGACGTCATCGGCATGAAGCTCCGGAAGGTGGTCGATCTGATCCGCGGACAGAAAGGCACAAAGGTGACCCTCACCATCGTTCCTTCCGCGGCCGCCGACGGTTCCGCCCGGAAGCAGGTCACGATTGTCCGCGATGTGGTCAAACTCAACTCAGCCCGCGCCCGCGCCACCGTTTACCAGGTGCCAATCGCCGGCGGGGCGACGGTGCCGATGGGCGTCATAACACTGCCCTCGTTTTACGGACTCACGGATGAGGACTCCAGCAGCAGCCCTGAGGAACAATTCAGCGCCACCAGCGACGTCGCCGAACTCATCAACCGGCTC
>PMKA01000002.1 GCA_003157575.1 Opitutia bacterium | reverse complement strand
CGAGCAGATCATCGATCCGCGCACGGCCTATCAGATCGTCTCGTTTTTGCAGGGCGTCGTGCAATACGGCACCGGCCAATCCGTGCTTCCGGTCGGCAAGCCGGTGGCCGGAAAGACCGGCACGTCCAATGAATCGCGCGACGTGTGGTTCGTCGGATTCTCGCCGGACCTCGTATGCGGCGTCTATGTCGGCTTCGACATTCCCCGCACGCTCGGCCAAATCGAGCAGGGTGCGACCGTGGCGGCGCCGATCTTCCGCGACTTCATGAAAGGCGCGCTGGCCGACAAGCCCGCAACGCCGTTCCGCGTGCCGCCCGGCATCGAGTTCGTCAGCATCGACCGGCTCACCGGCAATCCGGTACCGGCGGGCGCGCCCGGCTCGATCATGGAAGCCTTCNNCCGCAGATGGTGATCGGCGGCGACGTGCCGACGACCGGCACCGCCACCTCACCTTCCGGCGTCGAAGAAGGCACGGGCGGGCTGTATTGAGGGGCAGGCTGGCGATGTTCGAGTTTGCCAAGTCATGGTTTTGTCGAGGCACAAACATGCCACTCGAAAAATGGGATCAGCGTTTCCTGGATGTAGCAAAGCTAGCGGCGACTTGGTCGAAAGACCCAAGTGCTCACGTCGGCGCGGTGATCGTAGACCTGCAAGGTCAAGTTGCGGCAATGGGCTATAACGGCTTTCCAAAGAAAGTTGAAGATTCTGCGGAACGGTACGCAGACCAAGAAAACAAACTCGAAATGGTGGTGCACGCGGAGGAAAACGCGGTTATTGGAGCAGGTATTCGTGCACGCGGAGGGGCCGCTTACGTATTTGGAAAGCCGGTTTGTGCTCGGTGTGCCGGGGCCCTTATTCAGGCTGGGATCAAGAAGATCATCGCGCAGAGACCGCGTGATGGAACCAATTCAAAGTGGGACCGGAGCGGCAGAATTGCGCTTCAGATGATTGCAGAAGCCAAGATCGAGTTTTGCGAGATACCAGATTTGTGACTGAATACGGTGAAGACGGTGGTGGGCGAATATGGTAACGGGAGTACAATTCCCATTCCACAGTGAGACGGGAAATATTGCCCCTGTCACCTTGTTCTCTGGCCGGTGGTTTGGGGAGTATTCGGAGTGGCTAAATCGACGGAAGCGTTTGCAACTTACCACCAGCAAAAGGAAGAAATCGCAGGATACCTGCAAGTTGCTTCTGCCGGAATTGCGCTGCTGCGTCGTACTATTGATGTGCAAAATGCGCCTGTGTTGTTGGGGGCTCTTGTCGACTCCTGTGGGGTTAAGTATTGGGGAAAAGAAAAGCGCTATAATAGCGCTATAGAAAAGGTCGATGCGGGCTGGTCCGCGCTAGCTAACCAAGGTGTCATTCAACAGGTTGCGGCTTTTGATCGTTTTAGTCGCGCGCTAGTTCAAGACGTGGCTCGCTTTTCGCAGCGCGCCCGCGATAGCCATGATCGACTAAAACACGATCACGACCTTTTGATGCTCAGCTCTGCAGATCGTTGGGTCGTGAACCACTGCTGCAATGATGTCGCTGGGCGGCTAGGTCGGTTATCGATGCGGCTGGAAGAACTGCAGGCCTGGACGGGCTGGAAGCCGTCAAGCAAACTTGCCCCGACCCTTCCGTTGTTCGATCTTGTGCGGAGTATCCGCAATCGTATTGCACATGATGGCGCGGTGATCGGAGCAGAACTTGACGAACTGGCGCGCTCACAGAAGATTGCTGATGCAATATCGGCATTTCGGAAATACACAAAAAGAGATCTGCCGTCACTTCCAAATTTCGCTCGGGGTAAACGCCTGAATTTGGATGTAGTACATGCAATTCTTTTCGGCGCATTCTTCTACGAGATAGCTAAGGAATTGAATGCTTATGCCGTTGATCTTCTTGACGACGGAGAGTTCATTGATATGGCGTTCTTTTATTCGTGCGTTGTAGATGAACATCCCTTTCGCACGATCAATCACGTCAAGCCCGAAAGTCGTATTTCTCATTATCTGGCGAGCAGGTATCTGCGTCAGAGATGTGCGCCTGGTCCGGATAATGTGATTAACCATCTCACTCGTCGCGAGCTTATCGATTCAAATGGTAAAGTGCTCTCCACTTTTTGGCGGGTGGCTATTGAGCGACATTCTAGTCTGTCCGAATGCGGGAATTAGCGTCGATGCGGAGTGCGTTCGGTTGCACCCTACTTCGTCTGCCCCATTGGAATTCCGGGACACAAATTCCAGAGACCGGCCCCGGGATGCCTCTTGAAATCTCCCCACTCGCTCCCCATCTCCTGAAGGCTGTTTGACCGTGCTGGTGATGANNAGCCGCTGATGCGCCCTGGTGTCGCCGGAGTCGTGAGGCGAAAATTGTTTTGCTGCTGCCGGTTACGGGCAAAATCGGCGAATTGAATTGTGGTTTTGCGTTTTCCATGGGGCGCAGGCTCCCCCACCCCCCAAAATCTTGAAAACGAATGTACCGAGGAGGCCCCCTTCGGCTCGGCGCTTGTGCGCCGATCCACTTCCCCCGCTCCGCGGTGGCAGAAAAGAGGAGGGGGATGGGG
>PMKA01000121.1 GCA_003157575.1 Opitutia bacterium | reverse complement strand
TAAACAAACGGCGGACGCCGTTTGTTCCTGAAAGCAGAAGCATCCAAAGACAGCTCTTTTTCTGGCGGGACTTTTTCCGCAGGAAATCGTCGTAGCAGCATGCCCGCCGGACATATCGTGCATTTTTCTCCAGGGATTTCTGGTACGGTTTTGCCATCAGGAGGTTGTCGGGACGCAGCCTGGCGGGCTCCCGGCCTCTGGAAAGCACGGGCAGGCTCAAAAAAACTCGCGTGACCGCGGCCGGGGAAGATGCATCCGGAATCGCGTCCGCCACCGATCCGGGGCGTTCGTCAACCGCCCTGTGCGCCCGGTCACTGGACCGCAGCCAGCGCTTCCGCCGCCTGAAACCTCGCGAGCGGGAGGGTCTTGTTCCGGATGAAATCCTCGAAGCATTTCCAGGACGCCTCCTCGCCGAGCAGTCCGTCGGGCGTGAGTATCCGGCTGAAGACCTTGTTCTTCGCATGCTCCGAGCCGAACAGTCGCAGCGAAACCACATTGTGGGCCTTCACATCGGGATAGAAGTTGAACTTGATGTTTTGGTGGTCGAGGCCGCTCTGGTGAAACGCCATCAGCGTCCGGACCGCAACGCGGAGCATGAAGCCGTACAGCCGCCCGTTTTCCACGCGCTCCTCCAGCCTGCACCAGACGTGATATCCGCGCCCGCTTGCGATGATCAGAGGCTCGCACCCCAGGTCCCGGAGGCAGCCTCCGAGCGAGCGGATGGCGAGGTCCATCTCCGGAATCGCCGCCGTGTTGTCGGTCTTGTGGTTGTTGTCCAGGTTGAAGCAAAACACGTCGTTTGCCGTCGCGTCGAAATAGCGGCAGACGTTGCACGCCTTGTCCACGTGCAGCTGGAGCAGCTCGTCCATCCGGCCGGCGGGGATGTCGACCAGCTTGAACTTGTGGAGCAGGCGCGTGGAGGTGAGCTCCCCGTATTCGAGGCATGCGCCGCCGGAAAGAAGCTCGTCCAGGAAGGGAAAGCCGAACCGCTCGGTCTCGATCTTCGCCGTGCCCGGGATGAACCCGCGGGAGAAACCCTTCAGCAATTCTACTCTTGGATCCATTGTTTCACCTCCTCGAAAGTCCGGAACCCCCGTCCTGCGCCGGCTGGCAGCGAGCGGTGCTTCTCCATGACCGGATAGCAGACGTCGACGCCGTATTCCGCGCCGTGGGCGATGTTGAACGGATCGTCGTCGACCAGGCGGCCTATGCCCCAGGCCTTGCAGAACACGATCTTGTTGAAGGCCATGAACAGGTGGTCGAACGGTATGCCGTTCTCCTCCAGCCAGGCCCTCGTGCAGCCGTTCGCCCTGCGGAGATCCCGCTGTGTGCAGATGACGATCCGCCAGCCGTTGCTCCTGAGCCACTGCATGAACCCGACGCCGTCGGGCCGCGCACGCGCCCGCCGGTAGCACTCCACGTGGATCTTGTATCGAAAGAACGAATACTCGGTGCTGAGCAGGTCGCCGGCCCCGGGCTCGTCGTTGCGGACGCACTCCAGATAGCGGCCGAACGTCTCCGGGGACAGGCCGTGGCCCGCGTCGTAGGGAAACCGGCCGTGGCGGAGCGTCTCCGTGAAATCGTTGAGCGTGTCGTCCAGATCGACGGCGATGGTCCTTGTCGGCACGGTTCCCATGCCATCCAGAGCGACAGAATTGGCGGGCCTGTTCAATCATTGCCTGCGGCTTCGCAGTGGCATTGAGTGGACTCATGAAACACTTGATCCGATCCACAGGGCGCCTTGGACTGGCGCTCATGCTCACTGGATTGACGGCGGCGGCCGGGGTTCCCGGGCGGACCCAGTTTTCGGTCGCGGATTATGGAGCCAGCGGCGACGGGAAGACCCTGGACACCCGGGCCATCCAGGCGGCCATCGACGCCTGTGCGGCGCAGGGCGGCGGCACGGTGAGCCTCCCCGCCGGCACCTATCGCTCGGGGACTTTGGAGCTGAAATCCCACATCGTGTTCCGGCTGGAGCCGGGGGCGGTTCTGCTGGGATCCGGCGACCTGAAGGACTATCGCGACAACGGTTTCAAGCACAATGAAATGAGAGAGACCACGTCCCTCATCTACGCGATCGACCAGAGCGACGTCCGCATCACCGGCGGCGGCGTCATCGACCTCAACGACCGGCCTTTCATGCACTGGGACCGGCCGAGACCGGCGCTTCCTGCCGCGGAGGCCGCGCTGCTCAGCGCCCGCCAGCTTAAGGAGTGCGTGGTCCAGCCCGCCGAACGCCCCAGCCAGCCGATCTTCTTCCAGAACTGCCGGAACCTGCGCCTGGACGACATCACCGTCCGCAACGCCCCCTGCTGGACCATATCGATCAACAGCAGCCGCGACATCCGGATCGATCACCTGCTCATCGACAACAACCCCGTCGTGCCCAACAACGACGGCATCCATTTCTGCAGCAGCCAGGACATCGTGGTGTCGGACTGCATCATCCGCACCGGAGACGACTGCCTGGCATTCTCCGGAATCACCAATTGGGACGGCATCTGCGAGCGCATCGTCGTGACCAATTGCTCGCTCCAGGCGAAATCGGCCGCGGTCCGCCTGGGCCATCTCGCGAGCAAGATCCGCAACGCCGTGTTCAGCAATCTCGTCATCTCCGACAGCAACCGGGGGTTCGCGATCCAGGCGGGCGACGGGGGCTGGGTGGAGAACGTCCAGGTCTCCAACGTGGTCATGGACACGCGCATCGTCTGCGGCGAATGGTGGGGGAAAGGCGAACCCCTGTTGATCGCAACGTCCGGCTCCGGACGCATCTCCGGCGTTTCCTTCTCCCACATCCGCGCCTGCTCCGACAACAGCATCGTCGTTGTCGGCAGCCGCTACAGCATCAGCAACATTGCGCTGCAGGACTGGGACCTGACGATCCGGTACGGTCTCAACCGCCCCCTGTACGGCCGTTTCGTCGATGTCCAGCCGGCGCCGACGCGGCCGGCTCTCGACGCGGAGAAACGGATACCGTGGCTGTATGCCGCGGAGGTACGGGAGCTGTTCGTGCGCGACATCCATTCCCGGTCCGACGGCGCCCCGGCCCGCGACGTCACGCCTTTTGTCGAAGACGTGATATGGGCTCCGGGCGGCGCGCCGGCCGCCCTCCCGAAACTCCCGTGAACCGTTCGCTACCGCGCCCATTGCGCGCGGCCTATCGGTCGCCCCGGGCGGAGACCGGGCGTTCTCAAAGCCGCCCCTTCACTGTTCCACCGAGCGCAGCGCCTCAATGAACGGTCCCGGGCCGCCCTCCTGATACCCAAGCGATTTCACCGCCCGGCCCGTCGGATCGAGGATGATCACGGTCGGGTATCCCGAAATCCGATACTGGCGCGCAAGGGCTCCGTTCTGCCTCCGCAGCTCCTCGCTTTGCGCCGTATGCCTCGGGAAATCCAGCTTCACCAATATCAACTTTTCCGCCGCGTGACTCTTGAATTCCTGCGTCGACAGGATCTCATCGTCGAGGCGCTTGCACCAGCCGCACCAGTCGGAACCGGTGAAAAACAGAAACACGTAACGCCGCTCCGACTCGGCCAGGGCCAGGGCCGAACGATAATCGGTGTTCCAATCCGAATTCGAAGCCACGGCCGAAGCCGCAGCCGCCGGCCCCGCCTTGCTCCGGACGGCTGCAACGGGGACCGTCCGGGTGAGCGGTCCCCGCGCGGCCTCCACCGATTTGATCTCCACGACGACATTGTCCTTCAAGCGGATGCTGCCGTCCGCGTAGTTGAGAATGCACAGGTTCCCGGCGACCACCTGGCTCGCGGGCTTGCCCTTCTCCGCGAGCACCTGGTCGTAGGAATCGCCGATCTTCGCGGCGAATGCGCACGTTCCAAGCAGGGATGACAGCGCCAAAATGGCGATTTTCATGGTGAAGTGAGGTGAGTCATTGACCCGAGCGGACACGATCGCCGGTTGCGAAGGCGCCAGGGCGGGAGGCTGGTGTTCGTTCAAAAAGATTGGGGAATGTCCGGGAGTTCGGACAGCCGGGGGGATTCCCGGACTCCTCGGGAAACGCTAGCCTGGACTCCCGCCACTTGTCCAACCCGAACCTGCTCCAGGATCACCGCAAACTCCTGCCTTGAACATTTCCCCGCGCGGTCTTGGCTGGCCCGCTGTGCCGTCCGCCGACACCAGTTTCGTCCATCTTCACGTTCACACCGACTACAGCCTCCTCGATGGCGCCTGCCGCATCGACACGCTGATGGACCGGGCGGTCGCGCTCGGCATGAATGCGCTCGCCCTTACGGATCATGGGAACCTGTTTGGCGCGATCGACTTCTACAACCAGGCGAAAGCCCACGGCATCAAGCCGCTGATCGGCTGCGAGATCTATCTCACCGAAGGCTCGCGGCTCGAACGGACGGGCAGGAGCGACGAGGGGAAGTCGATCTTCCACATGGGCCTGCTGGCGCGCAACCAGACCGGCTACCAGAATCTCCTGAAGCTCGTTTCCGACGCCCACCTCCGGGGCTTCTATTACCGGCCCCGCGCCGATTTCGAAACGCTCGCGAAATATTCCGCGGGGCTCATCGCATTCACCGGCTGCCTGGCCGCCGTCGTCCCGCAGCGTCTGCTCCGCGGCCGCTACGACGACGCACGGAAGGCGACCGGCCGCTTCGTGGACATCTACGGACGGGAGAATTTTTTTGTCGAAATCCAGGATCACGGGCTCGCTCCCCAGCGCCAGATTGCGCCCGATCTCCTCAAGCTGGCACGGGAGTTCAATCTCAAGGTCGTCTGCACGAACGACGTCCACTACGTGCGCGCGGAGGATGCCGGCCCCCACGACGCACTCCTCTGCATACAGACCGGGTCGAAGCTCGCCGACACCGACCGGATGCGTTTTGACAGCAGGCAGTTCTACCTGAAATCGCGGGAGGAGATGGAGCAGCTGTTTGCCGAGATTCCCGGGGCCGTTGGAAACACACAGGCGGTTGCCGAGATGTGCGACCTGAAGATCCCGTTTCCAAAGGGTTCCGAGCGCTATCCGCGCTACCCTCTTCCGCCGGAGATCAAGACCGACCTGCCGGGCTTCCTGAAACAACTCTGCATCGAGGGGCTCCGGCGCCGCTACGGGGTCGACTACGAAAACAAGGCGGTCCTTCCGGGCTCGACAATCCGCCTTCCTCACGACCACACAGCCGGGGATCTGTGCGAGCGCACCGAATACGAGCTCTCGATCATCGCGCAAACCGGCTACACCGACTATTTTCTCGTGGTGTGGGACTTCATCCACTGGGCCAAACAGCAGGGGATTCCCGTCGGCCCCGGACGCGGTTCGGGAGCCGGGAGCATCGTCGCCTATCTGCTCGGCATCACCAACCTCGATCCGATCCGCTTCAAGCTCCTCTTCGAGCGTTTTCTCAACCCGGAGCGCGTTTCGCCGCCCGACTTCGACATCGACTTTTGCATGCGGCGACGCGGCGAGGTCATCGATTATGTGCGGAAGAAATACGGCGATGCCTGCGTCGCCAACATCATCACCTACGGCACGCTCGGCGCCAAGATGGTGATCCGCGACGTCTCGCGCGTCCACAACCTGCCCTACGCGGAGGCTGACCGCCTCGCGAAGATGATCCCGGACGATCTCAATATCACGCTCGACAAGGCCATCGAGAAATCCGCCGAGCTGCGCGTCGAGATCGACCGCAATCCCCTCGCAAAGGAAATCGTCGGGGAGGCGCGGGTTCTTGAGGGCATGGTGCGCAACACCGGCAAGCACGCGGCCGGAATCATCATCACCGACACGCCGCTCGACGAGTATGTGCCGCTCACCCTGCAGGAGGGCGATGTCACCGTTCAGTACGACATGAGCGCGGTGTCCAAGCTCGGCCTGCTCAAGATGGACTTCCTCGGCCTCAAGAC
>PMKA01000328.1 GCA_003157575.1 Opitutia bacterium | reverse complement strand
ATGTTGTTGAAATCGTGCGCGATTCCGCCGGCCAGCGTTCCCAGGCTCTCCATCTTCTGGGACTGCCGGAGCTGCTCCTCGAGCTTCTTCCGCTCGGTGATGTCCTCGCGCATGCATAGCAGGTTCGTGATCTCCCCTGCAGTGTTGCGGATGGACGACACGCGCACCGACTCCCAGACGGTCTTGCCCTGGGGTTGCGCCATGCAAAGTTCGCCGCTCCATTCCCCGTTTTTGCGCAATGTCTGCCAGAATCGCTCATAGGCCTCGTCATCGGCGTGGCCTGTGCGCAACGGATCCAGATTGCGGTCCAGGATGTCCTCCATCGAGTTGCCGCTGGATTCGGTGAACTTGCGGTTGACGTACTGCACCCGTCCCTGGGGATCGGTGATGAGAATCGCCACCGGCGACTGCTCTACGGCGCATGACAATCTGAGATATTGCTCCTCGGCCATCCGCCGTTTCGTCACGTCGCTTCCAGTGGCCTTCAGCGCGACAACTTCGCCGGTAATGTTGTGCTGGGCGCTCAGATCCCAGGCAATCCACCGCCATCCCTGCGGCGTGCGCCAGCGGTGTTCGAGCGTGTTCCGGTGCGGCGGATGGTGGAGCGACTCGACGGCGGTGATCCACCCCTCGGCGTCGTCAGGATGCAGGAGCGAGACACTCGACTCGCCCCTCCACAGATTCGCCTGCCGTCCAAACTTGCGGGCAAACGAGTGACTTACCGCAAGGAACCGGCCGGAGGCGTCCGCATGAAAGGCGAGCTCGTAACTGTCGAGCCAGTCCGACCTGCTCGATTCCGTGCCGTCTCCGGAGGGCCCCTCGGTCCTGCCAGCCGCCCGCAGCTCAAGCAGACACCACGATTCATGGCCGTCATCAAGCTGCTGCACCCGGGCGAGCAGCGGGACTTCGTTGCCAGCTTCCACCACTTCGATCGACGTGTCCGGCGGCAGCGTCACCCACCATCGGGACGAAGAGGGTGATGGCCGGCCGGCCAGACGCAGAACTTCATCGAGCGGCATGCCGACAAGCTCCGCCGCCGGCCTGCCGGTGAATCGCGCCGCACTGGAATTCAGGCGGCGCAGGCAGCCGGACGCATCGACAACGATGAGCGCGCGATCGAGCTCTGTCGGCGGGGACTCCGGCGAAGGAGGCAAAGGAGACTTCTCACTCATCGTACATGGAATGACGCGGCTGGCGCAGTACCGCCGGCCACCCCCACTTCGACACGAACCGACCGGAACTGAAGGGCGCCACGGGACCGGGTCCGCGATACTTCTACACCAGCCCGCGGAGGAGGTCGGGAAGCCGGGACAGGCTGCTCGACACCGCGGCGCGCGCAATCTGCGTCTCCCGTTCCCCGGTTCCAAACAGGATCGTCCAGCCCGGGAGCTGCATCCAGTCGTCCTCGGAGAGGGGATCGACGATCTCAAACCCTCCCGGGATCCCGGCCTGCCGCACCAGATGATCCGCCACCTGAACCGCCGCCGCAAAGAAGGCGTGCTGCATGGCCTTCTCGGGATCGTTGTGGAAATAGACCGCACAGGTGATCTCGGGGGCCAGCTTGTGGCGCTCAAGATAGTAACCGCCGATTCGCGCGTGATCCCATCCGATCAGTTCCCGCTCCATCTGACAGACGGCGGCCGTGTCGGGAAACGGCGTCGCAATGATCCGGCTGAACTCGTCGGGGAATGCCTGCGCCATCACGACCTTGCCGATGTTGTGCAGAAGACCGATGATATAGTCGGTGTCGTCGTCAACGTAGACGTTCGTGTTGGACAGCAGCTCGCGCGTCATGATTGCGGTTCCGATGCTGTGTTTCCACAGATCCCGCCATGGCAGCTTGACCGGGCTCCGATGCGTCTTCTCCATCTCCTCGATCACGGGAGTGGCCATCGAGAGCTCGCGAATCTGGCGCAAGCCAAGATAAAAAACCGCCTCTTCGATGCTGTTCACCTTCGTGCTCAGGCCGTAGTAGACCGAGTTGACCATCCGCAGCAGCCGGGCGGTCAACGACGGGTCGTGGCGGATGACCTCGGCGATCTGGGCGCTGTAGCTTTGCTCCGAGCGGATGAGGTCGGCCAGGGCGCGGTTGATGCTCCGAAGCGATGCAAGCTTCGGGCAACCATCGATCCGCCGGCAAATCTCCACCTCGGAGTATGGGCTGGCAACCATCGCGCTCGGGAATGAATTGGGCATTCGGAACAGTACCTGTCGTGCCTGAAAACGGGAGGACCACCCGGGGATCTCCGGGTACACAACCTGGTTCCGCCGTTTATCGTCACGTCCGGGCCGAAATTTAGGCCCGGCTGCGCATCGCCCCGGCACAACCGCAGAACAACCCCGGAACAGGGCGGCACCGTCAGGCGGCGCGGTTTCGCGCGCTCATGTCACTCCCGGCAAACCCGGCCCGCGAATCCATCAACGGCTGGATAAGGCGCGCCATCTCCAGCTCATCCGGGGTGTTGATGTCGAAGCCGGTCATCGCATCAAGCTGATACAGGAACGGCCGACGTCCAAAGAAATAGCTGTTCCGGCGGAAATCCGCAGCGTGCTGGATGAAGATGCCTCCATCCTGGAAATACACTGGCTCCAGTTCCCGCGCGAGCGTGTGCCTGGGCCCATAAGGGTTGTAGTTGCACGGGAACCCATGGTGATTCCACATGTGCGACTGGATCTTCGTCACTGAGAGCAGAGAATCATAACCCTGGTTTTCGTTGGCCAGAAACCTCTCGATGGCGGCGTCATATTGCTCACCATAGATGAAGGGATTCGTGCAGTGCGCCCATACAATCACGTCCGCCTCGACGCGCTTGACGAAGTCCGCGATCATCACATTGGCTGGCGACACCGCCTCGTCACAGGCAACCGGGTCGCGCATGACTGGGATCGCGCCGGCGCGCACTCCGGCATCGAGGATCGCCTTGCCGTCGGAACCAACATAAACTTCGTGGATCAGCTTCGCCTGCCTCAACTGTCCGACCTTTCTCTCGACGATGCTCGTCCCTCCAATCAACTGGAGGTTCTTGCTTTCGATACGCTTGCTGCCGCAACGCGCTGGAACAAGGGCGACGATCTTCATAACGAGAGTATTCCTTCTAAAGCAGTTTGGCCGGCGGTTCTTCAGATTCCAGGACATCGGGAGAAACACCAGCGCCCGGGGCTTCGGTGGAGCCGCGTCGGAGGACATCCTGCGGCTTTGGCGAAGCACGGGACGAAGGTGGATGGCTGGTCGGACGACATTGGGTCCTCAAGCTAGCAGATGTTGGGCCTTGGCACTCAATCCGCTCTCAACCTGTTATGTCGGAAACGCTTGGGCCTTAAGATTCCTGGCGACCTTCGGAGCTGCAATATCGGTTGACGATAATTCCGCCCGGGCCGGCATTTTTTGCCGCTCCAGAAATCCAGGAGGCTTTGGGTTGCGGCCTCGGGCCGCGCCAGGAAATATTCGGCCTAAAGCAGCCTCAACGGGGGTCGATGGCTTGCAGTGGGGTGAATTCGCCTTGTCTTTTATGAAGGCGGCCCGATCCATCACCGTCATACAATACAGCGGGCTGTTGCGTCCGGAACAGCTTAAGGTCCTTCGTTTTGGTCCCGCATGCGCGGCATAATCTCCTCCCATCCTTCACCCGGGTCCAAGACCTGCATTGTCGTCGGCCCCCTTGAGGGCGTCGCCGATCTGGACCTTGGCAGTTTCCGGTCGGTACTCTGGTTTGCCCCCGGGGCGGCGCCGCTGTCGTCCGACCGCCTGGGCGCCGGCCCGGAGTGCGTGACCGTCGAAGCGGTTGAGAAGCTCGACGCCGACCGCACGGTCAAGGTGCTCGACGGGCTTATCCAACGCGATGCGCTTCACATGCCGTCGCTCTTCGTGACGGAAGGAGTGAGCGGTGAATCCTCGCGTTTCTTCGCGCAGGCGATCGATGCCATCTTCGCGCAGTTCGAAGCGCACCGGGGAGCGCGGTTTTTCCGGCAGCAACAAGGCTTCCCAACGCAATTCAATGTGCTGACGAATCTTCCGGCCTACGTCCGGCGGCGCATGCCCGGCTCCTGGGCCGGGGCGCTGGACGGAATCCCCGCCTTCGTCTGCGGCGCGGGGCCCTCGCTGGACGCCTCGGTGGCGAAACTAAAGGAATTCGCGCAGCGGGGCGTCATCTTCGCAACCGATTCGGCCCTCACCGCCCTCGACAGGCTTGGCATCCCGGCCGATTTCGCCCTGGCGGTGGACCCGCGAAAAGCTCCTGCAAATTGTCTCTCTCCCGGCGGCCTCCGGCCCGACCGCTTGATGCTCGCCACGGCGAGTCTCCCGGCCTGGCGGCAAACCGTGGCGGAAGAGCGGATGTTCTTCCTCTCGGGCAGGCAGTTGACGGAGGACTGGCTTGCCGGCAACGGCATCCAAAAGACGCTGACAGGCGTCACCGAGAACTGCGGCACAACAGCATTTGAACTGGCGCTGCACCTCGGCTGCCGTCCCCTTTGCCTGTTCGGAATGGACCATGCCGTCGACTGCCAGGACGCGACCCACTGGCATCACCAGGATTTCAGCGACGGTCTTCAGCGACAACTGTATCGTCCCAAGGGCGCTGATCTTCCAAAAGTGCCGGGGAATTTTCAGGAGGAGATTGCGACCCCGTTCTTTCGGGAGTGGCGTATGCTGGACGCCCGATGCGCGGGATTGCCTGCCGGACTGGTGCTGAATGTGACCGACCGCGGCGCGCGGCTGCGCAACACGACGGTCGTTCGTCCGGACGATTTCTCGATGGCTGCCCACAGCCGGACAAAGACGCCGAGCCTGTCCCTTCTGGCGCAGGCCGAATCGATCCCGGAACCCGATTTTCGACGCTTGTTTGACGCCATCCGGAGCATCGCGGCCACTGCAAGTCCGGCAATTGCGGAGGCCCGTGAGGCGCTGCGGCGCGGGGAAAGCGGGCATGTGGCCAAACTGATGATACAGGCCTTCGGGCAGGAGCCTTTCAGCCGGCTGATGGGGAACTATTGCCTGAAAGTGATTCCCCACCTCCTCAGTTCAGAAGGGGTCGAAGGCGGGCAGTGGAATCAGCTCATCACCGAGACGGAAGAGCTGCTTGGCGTGGCGGGAAACCTCCGCTGATTGCGACATCTCGATTGAAGTTGCGCCGGATGCGCCCGATGGACAGGAAGGCAATCCAGCCCTCCGACCGGGTTGTGGCGCCCTATTTTTCGCCGTCCATGTCGCCAGAGAAACTCCAGCCGCTCCTTGACCGGGCGATCGAGCACCACCGTGCAGGTCGTTTGGCGCAAGCGGAAGCCCTTTGCCGCCAGATCCTGGCCGCAGCGCCGAAGAGTTTCGCAGCGCTCTGCCTTTTCGGCGACGTGGCTTACGACCAGGGCCGCATCAAGGAGGCGATCGAGCTGCTCAACCGCGCCCTCAAGATCGACCCAGAATCGGCGCCCTGCAGAATACGCCTGGGAACGGCTCTGATCGCCGCCGGGCGACGGGCGGAAGCCGAAGAGCAACTATTCGAAGCCGTGTCGAAGAAGCCCGGCTTCGCCGAGGCCTGGGACAATCTCGCCGTCTGCCTCAGAATCCAGGACAAGATGCCCGAGGCGCTCAAATGCCATCAGCAGGCGATCTCCCTCAAGCCGGGTTATGCAAACGGCTGGTTTAACTACGGGGTGACCTTGATCCTGCTGGGCCAGATGAAATTTGCGCTGCGCTGTTACGATCAGGCGCTGGCCGTCGACCCGGGACTTGCGATCGCCCATTTTGGACGCGCCCAGGTGCTCGGGCTGGCCAACCAGATTCCCGAGGCGATCGACGAATACACCCGTTTTCTGGCGATGGAGCCCCATTATTATCCGGCGCGCAGCTGCCGGCTGTTCACGCTGCAATGTGCCGATCGAATTCCTCGCGAGCAGATCTTCGCCGACCACGTGGCCTACGGCAAGGCAGTGGGCAGTTTCCCATCGCCCGTTTTCGCAAATACCCGCGAGCCGGGGCGCCGGTTGCGCGTTGCCATTCTCTCGCCCGACCTGCGCGTGCATTCCTGCGCCTATTTTTTGGAGCCGCTGCTTCAACATCTCGACCGGACCCGCTTCCAGTTGCTGCTCTATCTCGATCACCTCCGGGAGGACGCAATGTCAGCCCGCCTGCGCGCCCTCAGCGACACCTGGCGCAATTTCGTCGGCCAGCCGGATTCGCTGGTTGAAGAGGTCATCCGCTCCGACAAGCCCGACATCCTGATCGACCTGGCAGGTCACAGCGGCATGGCGACCCGCCTGCCACTCTTCGCCCGCCGGCTGGCTCCGGTGCAGATCACCTACCTGGGTTATCCGGACACGACCGGACTGCCGGCGATGGACTATCGGTTTACCGATGCAATCGCCGATCCCGAGGGCGAGGCCGATCGCTTTGCCACGGAGCGGCTCGTTCGTTTCGCCCCGACCGCCTGGGCTTTCCTGCCTCCGGTGAGCGCGCCCGAACCAGGCATTCCTCCCTCCGTGAGCGGGTCGCCGGTGACGTTCGGCTCTTTCAACAGCATCGCCAAAATCAACGACACGACGGTGCGTCTCTGGGCGGGCGTGCTCGCGGCCAATCCGAATTCGCGTTTGTTTATCAAAGGTTTCTCCCCGGGAAGCGATGCGACGGTCCGGAACTCCATCCTTGCGAGATTCGGAGCTGCGGGCGTGTCGGATGACCGGATCAAGCTGGTTGATCGGACGAGCGAAATAAGGGACCATCTCGATTTCTACGGACAGATCGACGTGGCGCTCGACCCGTTCCCCTACAACGGGACGACCACCACGTGCGAAGCGCTTTGGATGGGCGTGCCTGTCGTGACCTTGCGCGGCGACCGCCATGCCGCGAGAGTTGGCGCCAGCCTCCTGACAGCGGTTTCACATCCCGAATGGATCGCCGGCGATGAAGCCGCCTACGTTCGCATAGCCACCGGACTTGCTGGGAATCCCGCCCATCTGGGCGCCCTGCGTGTCGGACTGCGCGACGACATGAAGCGATCGCCATTGCTCGATCATGCCGGTCAGGCGAAGCGTTTTGGCGAGGCCTTGCGAGCGTGCTGGGCCGACTGGTGCAAGAAGTCGTAGCTCGCATATTTCACAGTTTTTGCCATCGCTTCGGTCATTTCTTAGCCAGCGGTTTCCGTGACGGCGATGGCAACTGGATATGCGGGCTTGGCCGGATNNATGATGCCGGCGATCACCGAACGGGGACAAAATCCCGCCGCCGCCCCGGAAGGCAGTTTTTGCCGCAGGCATTCCGCCGGAGTCGAAAGCGATGCCGGGATGGGCGATCCAAGAAAAAAGACAGGAGCTAACGTCTCATCATCAAATAGTTACGTATGTCCTAACCAACCTAGACCGAAACCTGCTTTCCCCTTCCTGGTCTCTCCGTCTCACGCCTGGGTTCTCTCGACTGGGAATCCCAGACGCCGGGCCGGCGTGTTGACGTTCCATGTTCGTCCTATTCGCGACTGGCAGTCCCGCCAATTACATGCTTCCACCCCGACTTGGGGAGGAGCAGGTGAATTGCGGCCCCGATTGGGTGGACGACGCGGCCCCGGACAGCCGGGTGCGCTCGTTGGCCACGCCTGTCGGCGAATACGACCTGGCCAAGGTGGCGGCCAGGCTTTCCCCGCAGCAGAAGCCCGACGCGGTCGTCTGCCTCGTCGATGCGAGCTGGCGCAACCTGCCGCGCAATCTCGGGGCCTTCAAATGTCCCCGTGTCCTTTTGGTGGCCGACACCCATCACCTGAAATCGCCGCTCATCGGCATGCTGCGATATGCGGCCGCCGAACCCTTCGATCGCATCGTGTTCCTTTATGACAGGCACCATGCGGCGTTCTTCCACGCTGCCGGATTTCGAAACATCTTCTGGTTCCCCGGCCTTACGTTCCCCCATGGCGATGCGACGGTCCATGCCGCCCGCAGCGTCAAACGCGAGCCCCGGATCGCCTTCGTCGGTCAGGCGGGCAAATTCCACCCGTACCGCGCCCGCCTGCTCGAAGCGCTCGCCGCCCGCAAACTTCCCGTCGCCGCACGGCAAATCTCGCAGGCGGAGAGCCTGGGTTTTTATGGGCGCTCGCTTATCGGCTTCAACGCGAGCCTCAACGGCGACCTGAATCTGCGCATTTTCGAGCTGCTTGCCGCCGGCGCCGCCGTGCTGACCGACCGCCTGGCGCCGGAAAGCGGCCTCGGCGAACTGTTCACGGACGGGCGGGAGATCGTCACCTATCCCGATGGGGCCGAGCTGAGCGAACGGGCTGCGCATTTGATCGCCCGCCCCACCGAGGCGCGCGCGATCGGCGCAGCCGGCGCAAAATGGTTCGACGAGCAGTTCAACGAGACTCGCCGCCGCGACGCGTTTCGCCGGCTTGTTCTCGATGGCGTCGAGGCGTTTCCATTGCCGTTTGCAGCACAACCGCCGGTGTTCTTCGGCGGAAACACAGATCGACTGCTTCAATCGCTGGTGGTCTACGAGGCCCTCCAGGAAACGCACCGCCAGCAGGAAAGCGTGTGCGTGGCCCTTGATCCGGACGCACCGGCCGATTTCGCGCGGATGTGCGCCACGCTTCCACGGGTGCGCACAATTCCGACCTCGAGCAGCGTCGGGGCCGATCTCGCGGTATTGAGCCGCGCCCGGCTCGATCCTGCGTCGACGGACCGTGCCCCGTGTCTCTGGTGTTGGGACGCCGGAGACGAAGACCGGGCCGGCCTCATACGCCGTTTTTCCAGCGCCGGTTTCGAGGCAGCCAGCAACGACGTTGCGCTGTTCATCCGCAATTCAACGGCGGCGTCAGCCGCCACCGAAGAGACCGCGCAGGCAAAGGCGCTTCTCCTGCGCAACCTTCCCAACGAAGCGATGGCCATGGCCTGCAGGATCATCCTGCGGAATCCGCAGGACGCCGAGGCTGCTGTGTTCATCGGGGAATTGGCGCTTCGAGCCAGAAACAGTCCCCTCGCTGAAAGAGTGCTTCGCCATGCGCTCACCCTGCATCCGGACGACGTCGATATTCAGGCCCCGCTCGCCGAGGCGCTGCTCCTGAATGGACGACTGGGCGAGGCGCGTTCGGCCGTCGGCGCAGTCCTCAACGCCAGACCGTCGGACTTGCGCGGCCTGATCACCCTGGCCCATGTGCACCTCGCAGAAGGCAATCATCCCGCGGCCGAAACCGTCCTCCGGCGGGCCTCTGAAATCCATCCCGATGCCCAGATCGCCGCGTTGGAGCTGGGCGATTTGCTGAAACGCGGCGGACAGATTCTCGAAGCGATTTCCTGGCATCGCCGCTCCTCGGGCGCAACCACTGAGGTGAGCCTGATCGATCCATCAGCCGGACCGGTGCGGGTTGCGTTTGTGGTGCAGCATCCGCAAGGCTGGACGAGCCTGCAGGCCGTCTGGCAGGCGTTGGCGGCAGATCCTGCGTTTGCCACGACCATCATCGCCGCTCCCTACAACCATCCCTATCCGCCCGAAGGGGGTCCGGAGGCAATCTACGGCTTTCTCAAGAAGGAAGGGGTTCCTTTCGTGCGCTGGAACAAATTCCCCCTTGCGCCGGACTTCGCGGACCTGGTGTTTTTGCAGAATCCCTACGACGTCACGCGCCCCGAAGCGCTCCAGACCCAGAATCTGATCAAGCTCGTGCCCCGGCTCGCCTACGTGCCCTACGGACTGGAAATCGGCGGCGGCGAGGTGAACGGCCAGAATCAATTCAACCTGCCGTTGCAGCGATTCGCATGGGCCGTCTTTGCCCGCTCGCCACGGCACAAGGCCATGTTCGCCCGGCATTGCAGCGCGGGCGACGCTCATGTGGCGGTGACCGGACATCCCCGCCTCGACACCCTCCGGTCACTTGGCCAGATGCCGCGCGATCCCGAATTCACCGCCCACGCCAGAGGGCGGAAGATGGTGTTCTGGAATCCACAGTTCGACATCCGCCCGGATGGGACCGGCTATTCGACCTTCATGACATGGGAACGGTTCTTCATCGACGAGTTCGCACGGCGGCAGCGACTCGCCTTTGTGATCCGGCCCCATCCGCTCTTTTTCGGCACGCTCGAGAAACGCAACCTGTGGAACGCGGCGCAGGTCGCGGACTTTCTGCGGCGGGCGAAGAACGCCGGCAACATCCTGATCGATCGCCGCGCATCCTACCTGCCGGTTTTCGCTGCGTCGGACGCGATGCTCTCCGATGCGTCGACCTTCCTTCTCGAATACTCTGCGACCACCAAGCCCCTGCTCTACCTGCACAATCCGCGTGGCCCCCAACTCAACGACGACGGAGAGTTCATCTGCCGGCATCACTACAAGGCCGAGACGCAGGACGATGTGACCGCCTTCCTCGACATGGTGGAGGCCGGCCGCGATCCGCGCGCCGCGGACCGCGCATCGGCCTACGGCGAAGTGATGTACTGCCCTGCCGGAGGAGTCTCCCCGGCGATCAAACAGGAAATCCTCCGGCGACTGGCGGTCGAGGCGCACCCAACCGGGACCGTCAGGCAAACTGCCGCGGCCTGACCCTCCGATCTTCCTCCATGCGTTATCACGGCAGCCAGCACGACATCAGTTATACCGCCACACTCGAGTTCTTCGAGGCGCGCGGCGCGGCGGCGCGCCCCGATTCTCCCCAGACATCGACGATGTATCAGGATCAGGCCCTGGCATCCAGGCGGGATGCCTGCGAACGGACCACAGTATTGCCGTTGCTCGCCGTTCGGCAGGAGGACCGCGTCCTCGACATCGGATGCGGTTACGGACGCTGGGCCGAGGCGCTGTCCGGAAAGATCAGCAGCTATCTCGGTGTGGATTTCAGCGCCGCATTGCTGAAGCTGGCGGAAATCAAGGCCGGTCCGACCGTCCGCTTCCAGCGACTGGCCGCCCAGGACATCTCGCCCTGCACGCTGATCGTCCCGCCGCCGTTCGACCTTTTCATCTGCGCGGGGATTCTGATCTACCTCAACGATGACGATGTGGTGCGCCTCGCGCGGGCGCTCGGAGCCATGGCGGCTCCCGGGGCCCGGGTCTATCTGCGGGAGCCGATGGCCCTGCAAGAACGCCTGACCCTCGATCGTTTTCCCTCCGCAGAGTTGAAGACCGACTACAGCGCCGTCTATCGCACCGTCCTCCAGTGTCTCGAGCTGTTCGGAGCTCCACTGGAAAAGGCGGGCTTCACGCGCGTCGTGGAACGCCCGCTCTATCCGCCCGAGCTCTGCAACCGCAAGGAGACCGAGCAACGAATCCTGTTTTGGACGAAATAAGCCATGAAACCGAACACCGCCTTCTGCTTCGACCTCGATGGCACCGTGACCCGTCGGGAGGTTCTGCCGATCATTGCGGCAGAGCTGGGCCTGGCCGAGGAGATCGGCTTTCTGACACAGATGACGATCAAAGGACAAATCCCCTTTGAAATGAGTTTCCGCCTGCGTTGCCGCCTTCTGGCCGAGATCGACGTGGCAACCGTTGCGAAGATCGTGGAGCAGGTGCCCGTGGATCCGGCGATCGCGGCATTCCTCGGCGAACACCGGGAGCAGTGCTTTCTCGTCACCGGCAATCTGGATGTCTGGATCGCACGTCTGGCAGCCCGCCTCGGTTGCCGCGTCTTCTCCTCCACTGCTGTCGTGCGGTCCGACGGCCGCCTGGGGCCCCTGACGAGCGTGCTGCGCAAGAGCACTCCGATTCGCGAGCTTCGCGGCCAGTACGACCGCGTCGTGGTGATCGGCGAGGGACAAAATGACATGCCGATGTTTGAGGAAGCGGACATCGGTGTGGCCTACGGGGGCGTCCACGCCCCGGCGCGGGAGGTCATCGAGAATTCCGAATACGTTGTAGCGAAAGGAGAGACATTATGCAGACTGTTGCTCACGCTGTAATCGCCGCCGCAGGCCTGGGTTCCCGTCTCGGACTGGGCAGGCCGAAATGCCTCGTCGAAGTCGCGGGGAAACCCATCCTCGAATACCAGTTTGACCTGCTTGCACAGGTGCCTGACGTCCGGCTCGTGGTGGGCTACATGGAACATGAGGTGATCGACACGGCTTTCCAGTTGCGGCGGGACATCACCATTGTTCGGAATCCGGCTTTTCGCACAACCACGACCCAACAGAGCTACTGGCTGGGAGGACTCCACATCGAGGAGCCCTGTCTCTATCTCGATGGGGACATCATCTTCGAGCGCCGGACCTTCCAGACTTTTTTGTCGTGCGCGGAGGCGAACGCTCCCCTGATTGGCATTACCGAGGCAAAGACCGAGCAGGCTGTCTTCGTTGCTGCAGAACCCGACCCCAGAACGGGTTTCCTGGCAGTGACAGGGTTCAGCCGCACCGATCGCTCGCTCTGGGAATGGGCAAATATCGCCTGCCTGCCCGCCGGCCTGTTGAAAGAGAATGGCGGGGATGTCTTCACGCGTTTGTCCAGGCACCTGCCCTTGCGGGCCCAGCCGGTCGAATGCTTCGAGGTCGACACTGAAGCCGATCTCGAGCTGGCCAAGGCATACGTCACCCGCCTGCATGGAGCCGGGACTCAGGTGGCTGCCGCCTGAAGCAGGAAGACTGCCCTCCCCTCCGTTCTGCTGGTCAGCAGAATAGATCTGGATGCCAGACGCCGATGGTTCTGCCGTATGATCTGCGGGAGTGGTCTGGACCCTGAGCAGAGTCGAAGGGTCTGGACGTACCGAAACAGGCCCGGCACCTGCGTCGGAGCAAAGTCGGCACGGTCAGCGTGGGTTGAGAATCGCCAAAAAAAAACATGGCCCCCGCGCCGGGCGGGGGCCTTCATGATCAAACGGCCAACAAAAGCCTCGCGCTTACTGGATCAGCTTCAGAGCGATCTGGGTCGTCTGGTTGGCCTGCGCCAGCATGGCCGCGCCGTATTGCACCATCACGTTGTATTTGGCGAGGTTCGTTGCCTCAGAAGCCACGTCGACATTCGAGATCTGGCCGGCGGCAGCCTGCAGGTTCGTCTGCGTGACGCTCTGCGCCTGGGAGTCGAACTGTGCGGCACTCTCCGCCGCACCGGTCGCGGCTCGCGCCGTCGAGATGCTGCTTATGGTGGAGCTGGAACTCAGTTCGCCCGCAGTAAACAGGGAGGCCCCGTTGTACGTCACGGTTGCCAGGTTCCCGAGTTCGGCCGTCAACGTGGTGGTCTCCAACCCATAGCCTGCTTTGTCGGCAGTGGACAACGTCGTGTCGGCCGAGAGTTTCGCCAGTTGATCCAGACGGGTCGCGATATCCCCTGCGACCTTGAGGACGCCGTCCTTCGCCTGCAGAAACGAGACCTTGTTGGCATCGGACGACACATTTGACCCCGCGTGGTTGGCCGCAGCGGTCAAATTCATCGACGCGGCAAGTCCGCCTGCATCGTCCGAGGCCTTGACGATTCTGGAACCGCTCGAAAGCTTGTTAAGGCTGTTCTGCAGATTCAGATTTGAGATGGCCAGGTTGTTTGCAGCGTTCGCGGCTGCGGTATTGGTATTGATGAACAGTGACATGGTATTTATCCTTGATTAAGCGTGTCCGGTGCAGCTTCCGCTTTCACCACGGGCCCGTGAAGCTGCACAGACGGGTTTGTCAGTAGGGCGTTGACCGTGGTCATGATGCGTTTTTTTAGCACCGATCGGGCCAGCGTGATTGATGAATTTGCTATATATTCACCATCATGCTCTTACGATGCAATATTTCTGGGCTCGTTTATCAATCGCGGCCCGGAATCGGGCGCCATGGCACGGGCAGGCAGAAAATACCTAGTGATGGGCGATTTGGGATCGGATCGGGAGTGGGGGGAGCGCTATGCTTCCGGCGGACACAGCGGTCCGCCCTCCAAATCCAGACGGTCCGCCGGCGAGCGGCGACCCTACATCAATTGCATGAGTCCGGCACAGGCGCATTGCGGCGCCAACAAGGAATGGCGTCGCGCCATTCCTAAAAATAGAAAGGCCTCCGCCGAGGCGGAGGCCAATCATTGGGCAAACTTTGGGCGATCGAGCGAGGCTTACTGGATCAGCTTCAACGCGACCTGTGTGCTTTGGTTGGCCTGCGCGAGCATGGCCGCGCCGTATTGCACCATCACGTTGTACTTGGCGAGGTTCGTCGCCTCAGAAGCCACGTCAACGTTCGAGATCTGGCCGGCAGCCGCTTCCAGGTTGGTCTTGGCAACGGATTCCGCCTGGGAGTCGAACTGGGCGGCGCTTTGCTGTGCACCGATCGTGGCCCGGGCGCTCGCGATGGTGGACAATGTGGAGCTGGAGCTCAGTTCGGCGGACGTGAACAGAGCTTTGCCGTTGTACTGCACGTTTGCCAGCGATCCGAGTTCGGTCGTCAACGCGGTGCTCTCCGTCGTGTAGCCTGCTTTGTCGGAGGTCGACAGCGTCGTGTCGTTCTTGAGCGACGTCAGCTGGGCCAGGCGTGTGGCAATGTCGCCAGCGACCTTGAGAACGCCGTCTTTCGCCTGCAGCAACGAGATGCTGTTGGCATCGGCTGACACAGCCGAGCCGGCCTGCGCGGCAGCAGCGGTCAGATTCATCGACGCAGCAAGTCCGCCTGCGTCGTCGGAAGCCTTGACGATCCGGGAACCGCTCGAGAGCTTGTTAAGGCTGTTCTGCAGGTTCAGATTTGAAACCGCCAGGTTGTTCGCAGCATTCGAAGCCGCGGTGTTGGTATTAATGAACAGTGACATGGTATCGATCCTTGATTTAATTGCGACTTCCGTTGTCGCCACGGGGCCGGAGGAGAGGCGCCGGTCCGCGCCACCCGGACAAGTATTTGCCGCGGATGAACAGTGCTTCGACGCGCCCCGGTAAATATTAAGCGGGATTCCGAAATATCGTCTGCGCAATCAGCGGTCGATCCCACCGTCCTATACTTCAGCCGCCCCGGCGCCCGCAAAAAAGCAAAAAGACCTCCGCGTGGGCGGAGGTCTTTCGTAGGACAAACTTCGGGCGATCGAGCGAGGCTTACTGGATCAGCTTCAGCGCGACCTGGGTGCTTTGGTTGGCCTGCGCGAGCATGGCCGCCCCGTACTGCACCATCACGTTGAACTTGGCGAGGCTCGTTGCCTCAGAAGCCACGTCGACATTCGAGATCTGGCCGGCAGCCGCTTCCAGATTGGTCTTGGCGACGGATTCCGCCTGGGAGTCGAATTGGGCGGAACTCTGCGCCGCACCGATCGCCGCGCGGGCGGTCGCGATGCTGGCCAAGGTGGAACTGGAGCTCAATTCGGAGGAAGTGAACAGGGCCTTGCCGTTGTACTGCACGTTGGCGAGCGATCCGAGTTCGCTTGCCAGCGCGGTGCTTTCCGTTGTGTAGCCTGCCTTGTCGGAGGTCGACAGCGTCGTGTCGCTCTTGAGCGATGTCAGCTGGGCGAGGCGGGTGGCGATGTCGCCAGCGACCTTGAGAACTCCGTCTTTCGCCTGGAGCAACGAAATCTGGTTGGCGTCGGAAGAAACGGCCGAGCCGGCTTGCGCGGCCGCTGCGGTCAAATTCATCGACGCGGCGAGTCCGCCGGCGTCGTCCGAGGCCTTTACGATCCGGGAACCGCTCGAAAGCTTGTTAAGGCTGTTCTGCAGGTTGAGATTTGAAGCCGCCAGGTTGTTCGCAGCATTCGAGGCCGCGGTGTTGGTATTGATGAACAGTGACATGGTATCGATCCTTGATTTGGTGCGACGTCCGTTGTCGCCACGGGGCCGGAGGAGGGGCGCCGGTCCGCGCCACCCGGGCAACTCTTTGCCGCGGATGAAGCATTTTACGGCGCACACGGGAAAAGGTTTAGCGGATTTCTGCGAAAAAATCCGCGCTTAACCGCGGCTGCCTGCGTGCCGATAGGTCCCTTTGGAAAATCCCTGCACGTACCATGTCTACCAGCACCAGTTCCATCAATGTTTCCAGTCTCACCTCTTCGACGTCAGGCTCCTTCGACTGGCAGACCTATGTAACCCAGATCATTGCTGCAGACAGCACGCCGGTCACCAACTTGCAGGCCGAGGTGACTGCAAACAAGGCGCAGATCAGCGCCCTTGCGACTCTCAACACGGATCTCACCCAGCTGAAGACCTACGCCCAGGCGCTGGTCACTCCCTCGCTGTACACTGCCCGCACAACCTCAGCCACCGATGCGAATTGGAGTGCCTCCGCAACCAATGGCACTGCCACCGGCAGCTACACGATCGCCGTCACAAAACTCGCCACAGCAGCCAGCCTTGTCGGCGGCGGGAAAATCGCCGCCGGCTTGAGCAGCACAAGCAATGTCGATGGGCTCACGCTTGCCACCCTTCCCACCGCCACAGCAGTCACCGCCGGCAATTTCACCGTCAACGGCCAGACCGTTAAAGTCGCCCTCACCGATTCGCTGCAAGACGTGTTCGACAAGATTTCCACCGCCACAAACGGCAGCGTTACTGCGAGCTATGATCCGGGCTCCGACGGGATCACCCTGGCCAACACAAACCCCCTTGACACGACGGAAATCGTCCTCGGCGCCATCAACGATTCGAGCAATTTCCTGGATGTGATGCAGCTTTCCAACAATGGGGGAACGTCGGTCTCAAGCGCAAACGCCCTCGGCGCCGTCACCCTCGACGTCCCTCTTGACCAGTCGAACCTGAACACGGCCATCACCGCCGTGGATTCCTCAGGCAACGGCTCATTCATGATCAACGGTGTGAGCATCGCCTACAATACGGGAACGGATTCGCTGGCGACAGTGATGCAGCGGATCAACGCCTCTTCTGCAGGCGTCACGGCAAGCTACGATTCCACCACCAACAACGTGGTGCTCACCAACGATTCCACAGGCGACTTCGGGCTCGGCGCAAACGATGTGGCGGACACCGGAAAAACCGGATTGCTCAGCGCGCTCGGCCTGACCGGCAACGCAACGCTCCAGCATGGTCAGAATGCGCAATTCTCGGTAAATAACGGCGCCACGCTCTCCAGCCGTAGCAATACGCTCGACGGAAGCACGTTCGGCGCTTCCGGCTTGAGTGTCACGGCGACGACCGCAACGACGCAAACCGTCACCGTTGCGGCGGACACGTCCTCGATGGAGACGGCCATTCAAAATTTCGCCAGCCAGTACAACACCGTCAAAAGCTACATCAGCACCGAGACCACCTCCACGACCAATTCCGACGGCACTGTGACCACCGGCACGCTGGCAAACGATCTGGACGTCCCGAAATGGGTTTCCAATCTCCAGTCGCGGATCTTCGCGACCGTTCCCGGCCTCTCCGGCACGGTCAAACAGCTCTCCGACCTCGGGCTCGACTTTGATTCCTCGGGCGAGATGATCATCAAGGACAGCTCCAAGCTCCAAAACGCCCTCGCCAACCACAGCGCCGACGTGGCGGCCTATTTCACCCAGGCCTCGACCGGCATGGCCTCCAACGTCAACAGCTATCTCAGCGGGCTTCTTCTCCCCTCCACCGGCGCGATCGCAATGCTGACCAATTCCCTGACCTCGTCCGACACCGACCTCGATACCCAAATCAGCACCTTGCAAGCCCAGCTCACCAAGGAACAAACCACGCTGACGACCGCCTTTGAGGCGATGCAATCCGCCCAGGCCACGGCCCAGTCCCAGCTCAATTACCTCACTGCGGTCGCCAACCTCCAAAAGAGCGGCTCATGATCTTCCACACGAGGCGGCATCCAGTTTTCCAATCGGGCGGTCGTTGTATTGACAGGCGTCCTGCTTCCGCTGCACGTGCCATGCTGGCGGCGCTCGGCGTCGCCATCCTCGGACTCTCCTGGGGTTGCACCGGCTCCCGTCCGCTCATCGACCCGGTTGTGCTCGGGCCGTTCTTCACGCCAAAAAACTTCAGCGGCGTGCCGCGCCTCCCTGCGAAGCTCCAACGCGTGGTCCTCCTCCCGGTGGCGGGCGTCCCGGGCGCGCCGGTCGAAGCACTGGCGTCCTTCGACCGTGTTGTGCTGGCCGAACTGGAACACCAGGCGCGCTTCGAGGTGGTCGTGGCCGATCCCGCCGCCCTTATGCGCCTCTTCGGGCGCCCGCGCCTGCTCTCGTCCGAGGTGTTGCCGGCCGATTTCCTCTCCGTGCTCGGCCGGGAATTCGGCGCCGACGGAGTCATGTTCGTCGATATCACCAGCTATTCCCCCTACCAGCCGCTCGTCCTCGGCTTCCGGGCAAAACTTGCCGCTACAAACGGCGCGATCCTTTGGGCATTTGACACCCTGTTCTCCACCGGAGACCCAACGGTCGCCAATGCAGCACGACGCCACGACCGCAAGCGGCAGCCCTCGTCCGAACCGGGCGACACGAGCTTCACCGTCCTCCGCAGTCCCATGAGATTTGCCGACTACGCCGCGGATGCGGCCTTCGCCACCCTTCCGCCCCGCTGACACCGCATTGTTCGCTCTCAAGTCTTTTCGAAATCAGTCGATTAAATCTTCCGAACCAAACGGCGTTCCCAGCATGAAGACCGGGCTGACCGTTAACCACCCCGTCCTCCATGATCCAACCAACATCTCCTTCAGATGCAGCTGGACGCGCCCAGGCGCTACAGACTGCCCAAGTTCGCGCAAACCTTCAGACGTCCGTCAAGGGTGACCAGCTCTCCACCGCCGGCACAGATCAACTGCGCGCCGCCTTGAAGGCCTATCCCGAGATCCGCACCGACGTCGTCGCTCGCGGCCAGAAGCTGGCCGCAGACCCTTCCTATCCCTCTCCAGAGATCATCCGCCAGATCAGCGCGCAAATCGTGAACTCCCCTGACCTGGCCAACGTCATCGATTAGTCCCTACTCCAATGGTGGCCAATAGTTACGCACGGACCTATCAAACGCAGGCAATCCTGACTGCGAGTCCCGGGCAGCTCGTTCTCATGCTTTACGATGCAGCCCTGCGTTTCCTCGCGCAGGCGCGCGCCGCTCTCGAGGGGGACCAGAACGACTGGCGCCGCTTCGAGGTGATCAACCGCAACCTTCAGAAGGCCCAGAACATCATCGCTGAACTCCAGGGAACGCTCAATCATGAGGCGGGCGGCGAGGTGGCCGCCAACCTCGACCGGGTGTACGACTATTATAACCGCCGCCTGCTCGAGGCAAATTTCAAGAAGGACGTGGCCCCTGTCGTCGAAGTGGAGGGATTGCTGGGCGAACTGCGCGATGGCTGGGCTGAAATGCTGCACCACAGGGGCAATTCCGAAGACGCCCCGGCGGGACGCATGCAAAGCGTTGCATGATGCAAACACCCGGCAAAACTTTCCTCCGTCTTGTCGCAGCACTCGAGGCGCTCCTGGCCGAGGAACAGTGCGTGGTGCGATCAGGCGAGATCGAGAAGATCCGCGCCGTTCAACAGCGCACCGATCCCGTCATTGCCCGGCTCAGCGAGCTCCAGAACGATCCGGATGTGCCGGTCGGTGAGGCCAGACCGCGTCTCGCCGCCCTCCAGGCGCTCCACGTCTCGTCGATGGGAATGATGAATGCGCGCCTGACGGAAATGCGCGCCACGCTGACCGCCCTTCAATCCGCCCGCAGCCGGTTGGGCCACTTGGGCAACGCCTACGGTCAAAGGCGGACGGCAGGCCAGCCCGCGACGGCGCACCTGAGCCTCTCGGCATAGCCCCTCGGACTTCGTCCTCCGGGCAAAACCATCCCGCGAAGCCCGAAAGGGCCGGGTGTCTTCCTAACTTTCCGTTCGGCGCCGATCAAGAGCGCGTTTTCTCGATTCGGAGGCGGTTTTCAACCCCGTAACTGCCACGTCCGGGGATTCGAACCCCGGGCGGATNNCACGTCCGGGGATTCGAACCCCGGAGTGACAATTTTCGTCATTCATTAAGATGCTGTTGTTAAGCTAGTTCGGGGATTTGTCAATTCCTGGTCTGCTCCAAAATGGGCGTTTAGAGCGGCGAACTATGCTCCATTTATGCTCCGATACTGCGCCCGGCCTGCCAGTTTTCCCGTCGAGGGTTCACGTCCGCCTGATTTCAGAATACGTTCTGTCCGCGGTTGGCATTCTTCTTCTACCGGCCAATCTCCAGTCGGCATGCCGTCAAGACGAAGCTGACTATTCGATGGGCTCTTCGGTCTCAGGCGTCG
>PMKA01000242.1 GCA_003157575.1 Opitutia bacterium | reverse complement strand
CGTGCTCACCCTCGACCGCGCCCTGGCCAATTTTGTCCGCTTCACTGGCGCGCCCCTGGAGCTGGCGCTGCGCCTTGTCACCGTCAACCCCGCCGACCTAACCGGACTCGGCGATCAAGCCGGTTCACTCGCCGTCGGCCAGCCCGCTAACCTCGTCGCGGTCGATGCAGCGGGGAAGCTTGTTGCCTCAATCATCGACGGCCAGCCGACTCGCTGACCTGCGATGAATGTACGCCAGTTGAGATTCGTGGTTTCCCAGGCCTCAAAAGCGAGACCTGAGGCACCCGGCCCCTTACAAAGTACTTGGCTGGACTCTTCAAGATGCAAGGAGAAGCAATGATAAAAGCCGCAAGATATGGAATTCCCTTCGTATTAATCCTGGCCTATTGTCTCTGCGCACGGGCGCAGGCTCCGGAGGCCGTTCCCTTGTCGCCGAGCAAGGATGCGCTGGCGCAGTTTCTCGTCAAAGCCAAGAAAGCGACCTATGCCAGTCAAGGCGATGAGGCTACCGTCAAGAAAGTTCTGCTACCGGGAACACACCAGCTTGAGTTCTCCGATGGCCCGTTCTTCTATCGCGACATCTATGCGGGCTCCGCAATGTTCGCAGGGCAGGAGATTGTCTACTACGCCGGCAAACCCGTCTGGTCGATGAGCTATGCGGGAGAGATTCCCCCGGAGGTTGCTCAGCAGGATGTGGAAGGACTCGTCAAGCTCTTGCACAAGGCGCTGATGAATGTTTCTGAGAGCGCTCCCTATCGCGGCCCCGCGCGGATCAAGGACGGAGCTTACGAGTACACCAATCATGCCGGGGGATCGTTCGCCAGCTTCTTTGGCGATGAGGACATCCGCCAAGCTGGGAGAGTCATATACAAGCTTCATTATGAAGGCGGTTTGTTGCGCTGACGCGGTCCTCTAATCTGCTTCTTCCGCCAACCGTTTCGCCCGCCACAGCGCACCCTCCAGCGGCACAACGGCCTCCCGCCCCACCGGCATCTCCGGTGCAGCGCTGTGGAGGCCGGCAAAAAAAGCCTCGCGCACCAGAGTCATTTTTTCAATCACTCCGCCGGTCCAGGCCACCGGAACCTCGCCCGTAATCGCGTGCTTGCGGCGCAGCTTGGAGCGCACCAGCAGCACAAACTCCACCAAATCCGCCGCCGCCTGTTGCAGAACCTCCCGCGCAACCGGATCGCCGGCATTCGCCAATTCATCGATCGCCGGCGCCAACGCGGCAAAATCCGGCCCCGGCGTGCTGTCGCCCAGGTTCACTAGCTCCCCAATCTCCGGAGTGCCCCAGATTTCGCCCACCTTTTGCAGAATCTGCGTCGGCTGCTCGCGGTCGTAGGCCTTCAGCGCCCGCCGCACGCTATGCAACCCGATCCAGTACCCCGATCCCTCGTCGCCCAGGTGCGAACTCCAGCCGCCCGCGCACTCCCGGCTGCCGTCCGGCGCGCGGCCNNGCACTCCCGGCTGCCGTCCGGCGCCCGGCCAATGGTGTTCGATCCGGTTCCCGCGATCTGCAGAATTCCTGGCCCTCCCTTGAAAGCCGCATCCAGCGCAATCACCTCGTCGCCAACCACCTCGGAACGCTCGACGCCAAAATCCTCGAAAACCGCATCGATCCACTCAGTTACACCCGGCATGGTAGCGCTGGCAACGCCCGCCGAGGCCGCCCGCACGCTTTTCACACCGGCCTTTTCGTACACATCCTTGAGCAACGCCCGCAGATGCGTCTCGGCGGCCTCCGCGCCCACCCGCAGCCGCTTAATGGAGCCATTTTCCCCATGGGCCAGCACTCGCCCATCGGCCACGATCGAAGCGCGGGTCCGCGTTCCTCCGCCGTCAATTCCCAATATCACGTTCATCGCTCGCTTGCTCCTTCATTTGCGTCAACGTACCGATGCAAACTCCACCCCGCACCAGATTACCGCACCGGATGAATGGCCGGCTCCCGATGCGGCTACGAATCCTTTTCCTGCGGTTGTACTCTAAGAGTGCGTGACTCCCAATCCACCATCCCGCCTGCGCGTTGCCGCCATCGGCTTCCTCAATCCCGCGCCCTTGATGTGGGACTTCGAGCACCCACCGCTTTCAGACCCGCTCGCCCTCCGCTATCGGATCGACCGCATGTCGCCCTCCGAGTGCGCCGCGCGCCTGGCCTCAGGCTCCGCCGACATCGGCCTCGTGCCCATTGCCGCGCTCGCCACCACGCCGGGCCTGCGCATCCTGCCCGGCTGCGCCATCGCATCCAAGGGCCGCGTGCGCTCGCTGCTCCTGGTCCGCCGCGCTAGCCTACCGCTCGCTGCCCTGCGCAGCGTGGCTGCCGACACCGCCAGCCGCACCACCCTTGCCTACGCGCGCATCCTCTTCCACAAGTGGGGCAACCCGGCCGTCCCTTTCCTGCCCGCAGCCGCCGACCTGGACGCCATGCTCCAGAGAACCGACGCCGCCATCCTCATTGGCGACCCCGCCCTGCTGGCCCTGGAAGAGCGCGCCAACCGCTTCGAGCGCACCGGCGAAGTGCTGGTCTATCACGACATGGCCGAAGAGTGGCGCGCCCTCACCGGGCTGACCTTCGTCTCCGCCGTCTGGGGCACTGCGCCTGAAAACGAAGCCCTGCGTAACTTGGTGGACGAGCGTGTTGCGGAAGATTTAATCCTCTCCCGCGACCACGGACTCCAAAACATCGACGCGCTCGCGGCCGAGTGGTCTCGCAAGATGCCCATCTCCGAAGAGACCATCCGCACCTACCTGACCGCCAACATTCATTACGTTTTAGATAAGGAATGCCTGGAAGGTATGCGGGGCTTCTTCCGCATGGCCGCGGAATGCGGCGTCCTGCCGGAATATAACTTCCGTGTGCCAGAGCTGATGGTCTAGTAAATCAGCAAACAAACCTGGCTAGTTTCTAGAGGCTGTTAGCTGACGGCTGACGGCTGTCTTTTAGATCTCCCACCGCAGCAGCGCCGCTCCAGATGTAAACCCCGCGCCCGCCGCGGCCAGCAGCACCAGGTCGCCCTTCTTCANNGTCGCCGTAATGATCCTCTTGTTGGCCTGGTGGGGAATAAAGCAGCCCAGATCCGCGCCGGTCACGCCGCTGCGCTCTAAAACTTTGACAGTAGCCTCGGCCATCTTTCTCACGGCAAACTTGTACACCGCC
>PMKA01000495.1 GCA_003157575.1 Opitutia bacterium | reverse complement strand
GGGTCATGTGTGAATTCTCGACAGCGCGGCTTTTGACGTCCATTTCCCAGCCTCGCCGCTCAGGCAAAAGCGCCGCATGCACTGGCAGATCCCTCGGGAAACGGCGTATTCGATGAACGACCGATTGCTAAATGGCGGGACCCCACAAGTCGGCCGGGGTCATGCCGCACCTTTTACCTCGGAAGCGCGGCCCGGTCGCCGCCAAGGTCGATGGTGAGGCCGGACCCCGATGGGTTCGCGAACGGTGAGATCTCTAAATCTGCTCGCACTCCGCATTGGAGTCTATCAAATGGATTAGAATGTACTTGATTTTTAAATCAAAAGCCGGAGTGCCCGATATCGAGGTTCGCTTCACACCGGTTCCCAACCTTTCGGAGCGGCTGAAGGAATACCTGAATTCAGCGACCAACCCGACAATCCACGACATTTATGCACGGGCGACATTCATCAAATACGGGGCGCTTGTTAGAGAGTTTGCCAGAGTCGCCAATACCTTCGACGAATGGCGCGAAAGTCGCGCAAATCAAACTGAATGCTTTGTGCTGCTCGAAGCCATAATGCCCGCACAAAATCAGACGGCAGGCTCCTTGGTTATCCGGAGCGCCTGGAACAACGATCTTGTGTTCGATCTCCTCGTAACGAACGTCAGGGCTCAACCCAAAGTGAATGGCGTAGGGATTATGCTGGTGTTGGCGGCCGGTGAGATCGCGAGACAGTCGGGGGCCGAATTCGGTCACGTTGAAACTGCGGCAGGAACAACGACATACTGGGTGAAGTTTTTTAGGCGCGGGGGCCCATTTATCAGGCATGATACCATGCCACTTGCTTTCAGACGGGCCAAAGGCATACTTGCTGACGGAGGCGTGACCTATGTCCAGAACAATGAGAAAAGCTAGTGCGAGACGCGCGTGGGATGAACTCATTGCGATCGAAAACTCCCACCCAATTTTGACCGGGACGCCGGGCCTGGGCAATGCTGTGGCTCATGGGGACGCCAAGGCTGTTAACCAGGCATCTGGGCGCGCAAAAATCGTTGGGGGTGGAATCAGGATTCGAAAATACCCCGAAACGACGGGGATAGGGAAACGCGCCACTACCGTCGAGGTATGTCATTTTGGCGGCGACCTCAAGGCAGCGCCCGTAGGGGCACTGGAAAAGATCGAGAACGACGTTCTTCCAATTTCGACGATTGAGCTGGCCAAGGTCAAGGCAACCAACGGGCCGGACGCGCTTCCGGCCTCATTAAAGTCACATGGATAGCAGGCGTTGTCCGACGGGGTCATGTGTGAATTCTCGACAGCGCGGCTTTTGACGTCCCTTTCCCAGTCTCGCCGCTCAGGCAAAAGCGCCGCATGCACTGGCAGATCCCTCGGGAAACGGCGTATTCGATGAACGACCGATTGCTAAATGGCGGGACCCCACAAGTCGGATGGGGTCATGCCGCACTGTTTACCTCGGAAGCGCGGCCCGGTCGCCGCCAAGGTCGATGGTGAGGCCGGACCCCGATGACGGCCCTGCTGGTTAAAGCCAAACTCACGACGGCCCGTCCTTCGCTTTCAGATGGTCGTCTTTAGATTTTCAATTGGACGGAGTTTCACTTTCACTCGGCCAGATCAGATCTCAGCCAGTCACTGACCATGTATCCTCGTTGGATTGTTCCGAGCGTGGCGTAGTGGTGTCCTGGGAAACTTGACCCATTGGCGGATATGCCTAGCAGCCCGTCGGACTTCGTCCTTCTGGCTGCTTACAAATGGCTGGCACCATTTGGGACGGACTTATGCGTATCGAACCGTAAACGTGGCGGCGGCCATGGCTTATGCGGCTGAATTGGGACGTCAGCGAATTCGCATCCACGAATAACGGCTGGTTGTCCCTCTGCTGTATGCCTTCACCCCGGTTCCGCCGCGCGGAACCCTAAAGTTTGCGCCTGCGCGCAAACTTCGGGCTTTCTTCCGTGTCAGCGAGCTGGTCGGATGAAACCGCGAAGCGAATGAACGCGAAAGGGAAATGGGGCGGCTGAAAAGGGCGCAGGTTCGTGTTTTGAATTTGGGTTCCGCAGTTGAGACGGAAGCCACTACAAGAGGGACGCCACTCGCTCACGCTCGCAGCTACAAGGAGGGGAAGTCGCGGATCGCGTCTTGGACCTGGATTCTGCAGTCGAGGCGGACGCCACTCGCTCACGCTCGCAGCCACTATTTGGAGAGCCGCTCGCCGTTTCGACGGGCTCGACCGGCTCAGGGTCTGCCACACGGCAGGGAGGCTCAACGCCGTGAGCCTGCTTGCAGGCGATGCCAGTACGCGGATCTGAACCTGTCCGCCTCCGCCGCGACCGCGGTTTCGGCACTCTTCACCAGCGTTGCGTCACGCCGGCGGAGATTTCCCTGCCGGCTGCGGGGACGCCGGGCACTTGTTGAAATGCGCTGTTCCAGAGATTGTCGGCCTGGATCTGGAACTCGGTGTTCCGCCAGCGCGGTGGCCGGTAGAACAGCCCCAGCGACGAGATGACCGCGCGGTCCCCCCCGGTGGTGCGCAACGGATTGGCCTCCTGGATGCGCGCCTGGTTGTCCATGCGCAGTTCGAAGCCGCGGCCCAGCCGGACCACTATCGCCGCCGTCAACCGTTGCCTCGGGAAGTTGAGCGCGTAGAAACTGCCGTCCACCTTCGCCGCCGCCGCGCCATAGTTCGAGCGCTTGTGCAGCAGAGTATATCCGACAACCACCTCCCAACGCGGCCCCGACCACTGAAGCGTGGCTTCGGCCCCGGAAGTATCGATGTCAACCGCGTTGGCCGTGCGGGCGATCACGCCGTTCTGGAACGTCCAGTCGACGAGATCGTCATCGCGTCGATAAAACACCGCGAAATGCGTCTGCCAGGCGCCCCGCGCATCGTTGATGCCGGCTTCGAGATTGTGACTGTAGGTTCGTCCAAGATCGGGGTTGCCCCGGAACAGCCCCTTGGAAGGGCTTGAATTGAGCGCCGTGTAGGTGGGCACCTGGCTGGAATCGGCGTAGTCGACATAGAGACGGTTTGAGCCGCCGCCGGGCCCGGTCTGATCGAGCGCGATCTGCGCCACCGGGGAAACCGCCCGTCCATCGCGGTTGGTGTCGTCGAGAGTCGCCCCGGCCTTCACCGTGAGTTTCCGCCCGTCGCCAAGCACCCAGATCCTGTCGGGAGCCGCGCCGAGCTTCGTGTAGGCCCGCGAATGGAAGCGGCCGAACACGAGCGATGTCGACTGAAGGTCGTCCGCGAGAAACGCCGCATCGTATCCAATGCCAATCGCACCCAGATCGTCGTGTCCCGACACTGACGCGCCTTCGATCCGCGTTGTGGTCAGGTACGGGGGTACGGGGCCGACCGGAGCGAAACGATTGAAGGCATAATTATCCCTGTTGTGCCGCCAGAAGGCGCCCGCCTCGATCCAGTCGTCAGCGCCCCAGCTCTGCCTGTGGTTGAGCGTCACGAGGGCCGTCTTCAGATCGTCGGCCTCGTCGGAGCCAAACGGCGTATAAAGGTTGGGCCATCCGAGGAATTTCGTCTGGTAGCCAGCAAACAGATCCGTCTGCGAATCGGCGCCTGAAAGCTGGAGACGCGCATTGTAGCGCCCGTAGCGGTGGTCTCCAAACGGCACGGAACTGTCGCCACTCGAACCCGACACCTCGACGTCGCCCGCCAGCACCTGGCCGGCAACACGGGAATCGCTCACCATCCCCTGGTAGAAGCTTCCGCCACGGGAATTGAACTGGCCCGCCGTCAGGTTCAACTCCCCGCGCGCGCGGATGGCCTGCCAGCCGTACGACACCGTTCCGACATCGGCGTTGAAGCCGCCCATGGCGTTGTCGGCGCCCGTCAGGATGCGGGGCGCCGAGATCATCGTCGGCGCCACGGGAAGCTCCGCGAAATAGTGGCCGGTCTGCGGATCGAAAAGGAATGCGCCACCGATCCGGAAGCCCGTGTTCTCAAAGATGCCCCCCTCGATCGCGACATCCGCCTGCCCCTCGGCCTGGCTGCGCGCCTCCACGTCCAGCAACGGCTCGTAGCGCAACGCCGTGACCGGCATCGCGTAGGACGCAACCGGGTCCTCCAACGCCACGCGCGACGAGGACACCGGAAACGGCGGCAGCTCGACCGGCGCGTCAGCCAGGCCTCGCGTGCCGATGACAATCGCCGCGGCGAACAAAATGCAGAGTCGTGAGTTCATCAGAAAACGGGATGCGCGGCGGACAAGGTCTCAGTCCGGGAATGCGTCGCGGGAGCGAAGTTAGTTAACACGGTGTTATGTTTTGGTTAACAATAGGTGCAAAAAACGAGGGCGTGCATCCCATCGTTATTTCGTTTCCCGGACAAAAATCCTGCCGGGAGGAACCGGCCCGCTCAGGCGTCGCCGTCGTTGCCGATGGCCTCGACCGGACAGCCTTCCATCGCCTCCATGCAGGCGGCGAGATCCTCGTCCGTGGCCGGCTGCTTGCTCACAAACGAATAACCGCCCTCGTCGGAACGGGCAAAGAAAGCCGGGGCCGTCTCGCGGCAGAGATCGCAATCGATGCACTGCTGGTCG
>PMKA01000269.1 GCA_003157575.1 Opitutia bacterium | reverse complement strand
CATGATCGCTACCCTTTTAGGCAAAAAGATCGGGATGACGCAGATCTATGACGCTCAAAACGTCTTGATCCCCGTCACCGTGGTCGAAGCCGGTCCCTGCCCCGTTGTGCAGGTCAAGACCGTTGAAAGCGACGGCTACAATGCCGTGCAGCTTGGTTTCTCCAGGCTGAAGCTCAAGAACGCCAGCAAGGCCGAGCTCAATCACGCCAAGAAGGCGGGCCTGACCGATGCTCCCCGCAGACTGGGCGAAGTTCGCCTCGCCGAAACCCCCGACGTCAAACCGGGGGAGGTCGTCACTGTTGCGATTTTCCAGGAAGGACAGCTCGTCGACGTCATCGGAGTCTCGAAGGGCAAGAGCTTTCAGGGCGTCGTCAAGAAACACCATGTGCAGGGCGGTCCCGCNNCCCGGACGCTCCTGGAAGAACCAGTCGATGCCCGGCCATCTCGGCTCCGATCACTGCACGATGCAGAATCTGCGGGTCGTGAAAGTCCTGCCGGAGAAGAATCTTCTCCTGGTCAAGGGCGCAATTCCCGGGGCAAATGGTGACGATGTCATCGTCCGCTCCGCCATCAAGGGCCAGCCGAAGGCCGCGAAATAACGAACAGGAGATTCCGCAGCCATGAAGCTCAAAATTTACAGTCCCGACGGCGCAACCAGCCGTGAAGATGATTTCAGCATCCCCGCCTTTGAGGGCGACAAGGGAGTGCAGGCCGTAAAGGAAGTCGTTGTGGCCCACCAGGCCAATGCCCGTCTGGGCACGCATTCGACCAAGCGTCGCGGAGAAGTTCGCGGCGGCGGCAAGAAGCCCTGGAAGCAGAAGGGCACCGGCCGGGCACGCGCGGGTTCCACCCGTTCTCCCCTCTGGCCCGGTGGCGGCGTCGTGTTCGGCCCGCAGCCGCGCGATTACACGAAGAAGATCAATGCCAAGGTGAAGGCCCTCGCGTTCGGCCGCGCCCTGTTCGACCGCGCTGTGGCCGGCGACATCGATGTCATCGACAGCTTCGAGGTCCCGACGGCCAAGACCAAGGTCATTTCCCAGATTGTCAATCGCATCGAGCCGAAGGGGAAGGTGCTCATCGTCGACGATCCCTTCGCGCCGGAGTTGCGCCGGGCCGCGCGCAACCTGGGCCGCATCACAATGCAGGAGGCCGTCAAGCTCAACACCCTCGATCTCTGCCAATACCGGAAGATCCTGGTGTCGGCCAGGGCCCTTGCAAAGATCATCGCCCGCGCAAGCGCGGCCAACGGAGGCAACTGATGATTAACGCCGAAAAAGTGCTGAACCACATGCGCCTGACGGAGAAGTCCAACAAGCTCTCCGCCGAGTACAGCCAGTACACCTTTGAAGTCGCGCCGGACGCCACCAAGTACACCGTACGCGAGGCTGTCGAGCAGACTTTCAAGGTCACGGTCACGCGCGTGAACATCCAGAATATCCGCGGCAAGAACAAGCGCAGCCGCAAGGGCCAGCCGAGCCGCACCTCGGACTACAAAAAGGCCATCGTCACCCTCAAGGAGGGCGACAAGATCGAGCTCGTGTAGCAGGAGCCTGCCTGCAGGCGACCGCCACCCATCCACTGCCATGCCAATCAAAACCTTTCGTCCGCTTACCCCCGCGCTCCGCTACACCGCCCTGAACCGGCCGGCGGGGATCACCGACAAGCGCCCCGAGCGCGGCTTGACCGAGAACAAGAACAAGACCGGCGGTCGCAATTGTTACGGCCGTCTCACCTCCCGTCGTCGCGGAGGCGGCCATAAGCAGCTTTACCGGATCATCGATTTCAAGCGCGCCAAGCTCGATGCGCGCGCCAAGGTTGAGGCGATCGAATACGATCCCAACCGCTCCGCGCTCATCGCGCTCATCGTCTATGCCGACGGCACCAAGAACTACATCCTGGCGCCCAACGGGCTGAAGGTCGGAGCGACGGTCATCAGCGCGGCCAAGTGCGAGAACAACGAGTATCGCGCCGGCGACTCCTTCCCGCTCGAGACAATTCCTCCCTCCACCCGCGTCCATGCGGTCGAACTTTTCCCGGGCCGCGGCGCCCAACTGGCCCGCGCCGCCGGCGCGAGCCTCGAGCTCGTGGCCGTCGAGAACGGCAACGCCCAGCTCAAGCTGCCCTCCGGCGAGATCCGCCTCGTCAACGCGAAATGTCGCGCCACCATCGGCGAGGTCGGCAATGCCGATCACATCAACGAGTCGTTGGGCAAGGCCGGCCGCAACCGCTGGCTCGGCCGCCGTCCGCGCGTGCGCGGCATGGCGATGAATCCCGTCGACCATCCCAACGGTGGCGGCCAGGGCAAATCCAAGGGTGGTGGCGGCCGGCAGCAGGTCGTTTCCCCCTGGGGTCAGCTCGCCAAAGGTTTCCCGACCCGCCGTCGTTCCCAGCCTTCGAACAGCCTCATCTTGGTCCGCAAGAACGGCCGTCCGCCCCGCGGCAAGAAATAGCACCCGTCCGGCACCCCACGCCAAAACCCTCCTCCGCTTCCCTCCATGGCTCGTTCAATCAAGAAAGGTTTCTTCGTCGATCCCAGCCTCATGGCCAAGATCGAGAAGGCCAGCAAGGCCAGCTCACGCAAGCCCATCCAGACGTGGTCGCGCCGCTCGACGATCACGCCCGACTTCGTCGGCCATACTTTCAACGTCCACAACGGCAAGGCATTCGTCGCCGTATACGTGACCGAAAACATGGTCGGACACAAGCTCGGCGAATTCTCACCGACCCGCATCTTCAAGGCCCACGGCGGCATGACCCGCAAGGAGATCTAAGCGCGTCCCACACCGCCCAACCGCAAGACCATCATGGAAGTCCAAGCNNCCGCGCAAATCCGCCCGCCTCCTGCTCAAGACTTTGAAGAGCGCGATCGCCAACGCGGAGAACAATCCGAAGGTCAACCTCACGGCCGACCAGTTGACGGTGCACCGCGCCCTCGTGGAACCCGGTTCCAGCCTGCGCCGCTTCAAGGCCGGCGCCCGCGGCACTGCCAAGCCGCGCGTCAAGAGAATGTCGCACATCCGCATCGTCCTGTCCGACGAGGCGCAGAACTAACAACCCCGCCCGTCCCGGCCAACCACTCTCTCCATGGGTCAGAAGACAAATCCGATCGGCTTCCGCCTCGCCGTCAACCACAACTGGCAGTCGCGCTGGTTTGCGAACAAGAAAGATTTTCCCGGTCTGCTCCTCGAGGACCAGATCATCCGCACCAAGCTCATGGAGAAGCTCAAGCAGGCCTCGGTCCCGCGCATCTTCATCGAGCGTGCCTCCAACCGCGTCCGCGTGAAGATCTTCACGGCACGTCCCGGCATCGTCATCGGCCGCAAGGGCCAGGAGATCGAGAAGATCAAGGACGAGCTCGCCAAGCTGACGGGCAAGGAGATCCTCCTCGACATCCAGGAGGTCAAGAAGCCCGAGATCGAGGCGCAACTCGTCGCCGAGAACATCGCCCTGCAGCTCGAACGCCGCATCGCCTTCCGCCGCGCCATGAAGAAGGCCGTCGAGATGGCAATGACGCTCGGCGCACAGGGCATCCGGATCCAGTGTTCCGGCCGGCTCGGCGGCGCCGAGATCGCGCGCCGCGAATGGCAGCGCAAGGGCAGCGTCCCGTTGCACACCCTCCGGCAGAACATCGATTACGGGTTCGCCGAAGCCCACACCCTTTATGGCAAGATCGGCATCAAATGCTGGATCTGCAAAAAAGAAGCCGACCAGACCAACTGATCTTAATCACGAATTGCGATTCCCGATTTCCGATTTCCCCCGCGCTTCGGAGGGCAAGAAATCAAAGATCTAAAGTCAACAATCTGAAATTCCATGGCCTCACTCGCCCCCGCCCGTACCAAATACCGCAAGATGCAGAAAGGCAGCAACGCAGGCAATGCCAAGCGCGGCAACACGCTCGCCTTCGGCGAATTCGGCCTGC
>PMKA01000389.1 GCA_003157575.1 Opitutia bacterium | reverse complement strand
CCAGTAGGCGCGCATGAATTCGCCCGTCGCCCCCGCACCAAGGAAAACCTGGTGGAAATGCTCGGCGGCAAGCTCGTGCAGGTCGAACAGTTCCTGGCGCAGCGAACGCTCCTCCTTGCTGGGCCCGGCCCCCGCCTCATATTCGAGTGGCACCCCGAAGCGCTTGGCCAGCGTCTCCACCGCCTCGATGAAGGTGAGCCCCTCGGTNNGAAGCATTTGTAGAAGCCGTTGTCCGGGTTCACATAGAAGGAGGGGGTCTTCTCCTGGTGAAAGGGGCACAGCCCGCGAAACCGCGCGCCCACCTTGCGCACGGTCATCACCCGGGAAACCACTTCGAGGAGGTTTACCCGTGTCTTGAGATCGCGCAGACAGGAGGGCTTGATTGCGGGCATGGTGGCGGGACAAGGTCAGTACGAACCGAAACACCGGGCGGGTAAAGGGCGCAAACCAGTTTTTGCAGGAGCCTGCTCGCAGGCGATGCTTCCTTTCGCCTGTAAGCTCCGCTGCCGCGGTGCGGGGTAAAGATCTCCCTCTTGGATTCGCCTGCGAGCAGGCTCCTACAATCTGAACGAACACGGCTCGGACCCGCGGCTGGCGGTGGAGGAAACCAAAGAAAGCACTTTCAACTGGTAACCAGTGGTGCCAATGTGACCGTCTTACATCTGGAACCCTGGGCGAAACTGAAAGACACACACAGTATGCATTTACGGAGTGCTTGGACGAAGGGACACGTTTTTCGCGTGGCCGCGGCGCTAATTGCCTTTTCCGGGGCCGGGCTGGGCACGGTCCGCGGGGCGGCTGATCCTGCGCCGGCGAAGGCCGTGGCCGCTCCGGTCCTGGAAAGCCCCCTCGGCGGTTTCAGCGACAAGGAGTACGCCGCGGCGGTCGAGGCGCAGTTTACGCGATTCGAACAGCTGACCGGCCGGCACATCGGCCCCGGCCCGAAGGGCAAGGTCGGGCTGAAGATCTACAGCGACTCCGGGCCCGGCCTGGCGACGCCGATTCCGCTGGTGAAGGCGGTGATCGCGGCGCTCGAACGGAGGGGATTCAAGAGCGGCAACATCTTCATCGTCGGGCTCAGCCAGCTGCGGATGCGTTTCACGAGCTATCTTCCCTCGCTTGCGACGGGCGACACGCCGTTCAAGGACCACCCGATCTACGTGCTCGAGTCGGGAAAATTTTACGACTCGACGTGGTTCTACGACAGTCCGCTCCCGACCCGCTTCGACCCCATCCTCAACGAGCGCGCGGCGGAGGAGGCGGCCGGGGGCAAGGTGCAGACGACGGTCGATGAGGACCGCAAGAGCTTCCTCGACACGCCGCTGTTTCTCGACTCCGACTTCTGGATCAACCTCCCGGTTTNNACCGACCATCCGGTGCTCGGCATCAACGGAGCCCTTGTCAACGCCACGCTCTGGAACGCCTCCAACACCCTGCGGTTCTTCCGCAGCCCTGCCAACGCGCCGGCGGCCGTCGCCGAGATGGCGGCCATCCCGGAGCTCCGGTCGAGCTGGATGTTTTCGATCGTCAGCCTTGAACGCTACCAGTTTATCGGCGGGCCCTATTTCAACTCCCTGTACACATCCTCGGAGCCGTTGCTGTGGCTGAGTTCGGACCCGGTAATGCTCGACGCGCTCATGCTCCAGCGCATCAACACCGGGCGCCTCAAGGCCGGGTTCAAGGAGATCGATGCCGACGGCCTTCGCATGCTCGAGTTCGCCGAACAGCTCGGAGTCGGATCCGACAAGGTGGATGCGGTGAAGTGGATCAAGGTGGCGCCCGAGGCGCCGGCGGAGCGTTGACCGGACCGGCCGGGCGAAGTTTCCCCAAATTTCCACTTGAGTGCCCCGCCTGCTTGGGGGCAACTTGATCGCGATGTCATCCGCCGCCTATCTGCCCTTTCTTTATCAGATCGTTCTGGCGGGGGGCATCGCGGCCGCGGTCATCGGGGCGAGCCACTTTTTCGGCCAGCGCGCCCGGAGGAACCGCATCCAGGACACGGCGTATGAATGCGGCATCGACGGCGGCGGACTGGCGCACGGCCGCTTCCCCGTCAAGTTTTACCTGGTCGCGCTGCTGTTCATCCTCTTCGACATCGAGGTGATCTTCCTTGTCCCGTGGACTTTCGTCTACCGCGAGTTCCTGGCGCAGCATCTCCCCGTCATCGTTCCGGTTCTTGTCTTCCTCGGCCTGCTCGCCCTCGGCCTCGTTTATGAGACCAAAAAGGGCGCCCTCGACTGGGAGAGATAAATCCCCGCCCGGCCGCCCCGGCGGCACATCCCGACTTTCCGCATGCGGCTCGAAAAATTCATCACGCGGCATCGCATCATCGACCTCGTCAGCACCGATCTGAAGGGTGCACTGGGGGAGCTGCTGCAGGTATCGGCCAGCCGGTTTCCCGACCTCAACCGCGATACGGTGCTGCGCGGGCTGCTGCAGCGCGAGAACACGATGACCACCTACCTGGGCCTTGGGGTGGCGCTGCCGCACGTGCGCGTGAAGATGGGCCGCCGCTATGTGCTGGCCATCGGACGGAGCTCCGCCGGCATCCGCTATGACGGGCTCAAGGACAACGAGCGGATCCATCTCATCATCATGCTCGTCGCGGACGAGACCGCGCGCGACTACCTGCAGGTGCTCGCGTCGCTGGCCCGCCTGGTGAAGGAGCCGGACTTCGTCAACGGACTGATCCAGGCGCCGGATCTCGACCTTTTCTATGACCGGCTGCTGACCGGCCTCGGCGGCATCGCCGCGCGGCCCGCCCAGCTGCAGCAAAACCGCGTCAACCGGATCATGTTCCGGGAGGCGGAGCACGTGGCCAGGGGCTGCGGATGCTCGGCGATCATGGTGTTTGGCGACACCTTTGTGGGCGGGATCGAGGCCGAGCGCTGGTTTGGATCGACGAAGACGATACTGGTCACGCGCAACCCCGGGGATCCGGGCGAGGAGAAGAAGGGCTTCGCGGAGATCATCCAGGTGCGTTCCTTCTCCAACCAGCGCCTGGCGCAGCTCCGCAGCGCCGTGCTCGTCGCGATGACCCGCGGGCTCGTCAGCTTCAACGACCGGCTCTGCTGCGTCGGCGGCATCGCGGGCAGCAACCAGTTCGACACGGTCGTCGTGGTGGAGGTGGAGCGCGAATTCCAGACGCTGCTCACCGGGCGCGCGGACCTGCTTCCGGCCGACGTGAAGCCGGAGGTGCTGGAGCGGGTGCTTGCGGTGGCGATGGACCTGGCCGTCGAGGGCCGGGAGGGCCGCCCCGTGGGCGGGCTGTTCGTCCTGGGCGACACCGACAGGGTGGAGAGGCTGATCAAGCCGCTCGTGTTGAATCCATTCTATGGGTACAAGGAGGAGGACCGGAACATCCTCAG
>PMKA01000387.1 GCA_003157575.1 Opitutia bacterium | reverse complement strand
CCGCGAGGCGCCCGGCGAGATCCTTGAAATCAACGGGAAGCTCTACAAACAATACCGCGGGATGGGAAGCCTCGCCGCCATGAAGGCAGGATCAGCCGCCCGTTACGGCCACGACAAGGATGACAACACGCGGAAGATCTCGGCCGAGGGCATCGAGGCGCTCAAGGAGGTGTCGGGTTCCGTGGACAATGTCCTCGCCGACCTCATCGGCGGTCTTCAGTCCGGCATGGGATATTTGGGCGCCCGCGACCTCACGCAGCTGAGGAAAAAGGCGCGCTACGTGCACGTCACCGCCGCAGGCCAGAAGGAGGCCGCGCCGCACGACGTGATCGAGGTCTCCACGAAGAACCCGGTCTGAGGATCCTGTCGGGCTCCGCCCTCCAGGTCCCCTGGCAGGATGGCTGCGCCATTTTGGGCAGACGCGTTCTGTGTGATTGCACCGATCCGTGGACAACCCGATGTGCAAAGTCCTATTCGAACAGACCCAGCTGGGCCGGGTTCACCCAGCCCCTCATCAGTTTCCGCAGGAACAACCCGCGGTGGCACGGACAGCGGCCGAGCCGGATCACCGCATCGCGGTGTTCGTCGGTCCCGTATCCCTTGTGGCGGGCAAAACCGTAGCCCGGGTAGCGCGTCTCCAGCTCCTCCATCATCCGGTCCCGCGTCACCTTCGCGACGATCGACGCCATCGCCACGCACAGCGAACGCGCATCGCCCCTGACGACTCCAGTGTGTGGATACACAAATCCGCGCAGCGGCAGCCCGTCGATCAGGATGCGGCACGAGACCTGCGGCTGGAACGCCCTCACCTCCTCCATGCTTGAGAACAGGTCGGGCTCCACCTGCTTTGCAAAGGCGGACGCCGGATAGATGCCCTCCAGCGCCCGGCGCATCGCCAGCTTCGTCGCGCCGAGGATGTTCGCCGTCTCGATCTCGTCGACCGACGCCTCCCCAAATGTCGCGTGCAGCCGCCCCTCCAGCATCAGCTGCTCGATGTCGGCGAAGATCTCGGCGCGCTGCTCGGGCGTAAGCTGCTTTGAGTCGTTCACGCGCCCGCCGCGCGTGACCGCCCAGTGCCCTTCGAGAAACTCCTTGGTCACAAGCACCGCGCCGGCGACAACCGGACCGGCCAGCGCTCCGCGCCCGGCTTCGTCGACGCCAATGAGCCCGCCCAGACCTTCAATCTGCTTCAGGTCGAACGCGCGAAGTTGACGGCGTTGGGGCATGGCGCAAATGCGATCACCGCGGCTGCCCCGGCGGCAGGAGCATTCCGTCCATTCCGGGCATCTGCCAAACCATGGGCGTCCCGTCCACGTCCGGCTCCAGCATCCACGTCATCGCTTCCATTCCATTCGCTCCTTCGGCTCCGGCAGCGGCAGCTCGCCGAGCTTTCCCGCGGCGGCAACAACCTCGTAGGCAGTCCGGAAGTGGAGCTTGGCGAACTCGCCGAGAGCGCCGACGCCAAACTTCGCGATGATCTGCGCCGCCTGGTCCTTGACCTTCGAGCTCGCGCCTTTCTGCAGCGGACCGCCGAACCGCTGCGAAAGCTGCTTCATGATGCGCACGTATTCGGCCCGCGCCACGATCGAGGCCGCGGCGACCACGGGGTCCTCCTCGGCGCGGGGGCGCATCTTCAGCTCGAAATTCTTGACCTCCTTCTTCGCCAGTTCGCGCTGGGTGAGCGGCTGTTCGGAGAACTGGTCGAGCAGGCCCCACGGCACCCATTTCTCGTTGAGGGCCTGGTCGAGCGCCGTGGCATGCTGCCACGCAAGCAGGCGGTTGAGGTTGGCGCCCGGACGCATCATGAGCTCGTTGTACTTCCGCATCCCGCAGAAACACGTCTTCGCCACCGTGCCGGGCGTCTTCCGGATCAGATCGTCGAGCTTGAGAATCTGGGGGTCCGTCAGCCGCTTGCTGTCCTTCACTCCCGCCTTGAGCCACTCATCGATGGCCGGCTTTCCGGCGATGACCGTGGCCGCGACGACGGGGCCGAAGAAATCGCCCTTTCCGCTTTCGTCGAGGCCGGCATGCGTTTCGAACCGCTCGGGATGCAGCACCTCGTCATAACCCAGGCGGGGCGCGCCGGTCACCTCCATCTCCAGAGTGTTGAGCACAAAATCCTCCGTGCCCTTCCCGGCGATGACCACGATCTTGCGCTTGTCGTAGGCGGTGACGTTCACGTCCGGACCGCGGAACGCAAAACGCGCATAGGCCACCTCAAACGGCTCCCAGCCGCGGGCCTCGCAGACCGCCTGCAGTTTGCCGAGCTGCGCGTCGTCGAGCTTGATCGTGTAGGTCGCCAGCTTCTTCGGCTGTTCGTCCGCCTCATCCTGCCGTTGCTTCATCGGCGGAAATAGCGGCAAAACCGGGCGAAAAGCGCAAAGAGAATCCGTGCGGCTTCTGCTTGAGAACTTCTCCCGATTGTCCGGTTGGAAATCGGGAACTGCGCCGCTTTTTGTTGCAGCACCGTGCAGGCCGCCCAATTTGCACCGCTCTGCCTGAACCCGCTCCATCTGTAAACCTGACCGCCCGCCGCACCGCCTTCCGGTGCGCGCTGCACGCGTGGTACCGAAAAAAGCACCGCGAGCTGCCGTGGCGCGCGGAGCCGTCCCTCTACCGGACCGTCGTCTCGGAGTTCATGCTCCAGCAGACGCAGATCAAGACAGCCCTTCCCTATTTCGAACGCTGGATGACCGCGCTGCCGGATTTCGCCGCGCTGGCCGCGGCGCCCGAATCCTCGGTGCTCAAGCTTTGGGAGGGGCTCGGCTACTATTCGCGCGCCCGAAACCTGCGCAGGCTGGCGCAGGCGCTCACCGCCCTTCCCGCCCCGCCCGCCACGCCGGACGGCTGGCAGGAACTTCCGGGCGTCGGTCCCTACACCGCTGCGGCCATCGCCAGCCTGTCCTTCGGAGCCCGCGTCGCCTGTGTCGACGGCAACGTCGTGCGCGTGCTCGCGCGACTGACCGCCGACACCACCGAGTTTCGCAACGGCTCCGCCGCGGCCCGGCATTTTGGGCAACAGGCGGACGCTCTTGTTCCCGCCGGCGCCCCCGGCGAGCACAACCAGGCGATGATGGAGCTCGGCGCGCTCGTCTGCCGTCGCCAGGATCCCTGCTGTGCCACCTGCGCGGTCAGGCCTTTCTGTGCCGCCGCGCAGCTCAGAATCCAGGACGATCTTCCCCGATTCGTCCGAAAGAGGACGAGCCGGAAAGCCGTCACGCGCGCATGGTGCGAAGATGGGGGAAGCCTCCTGCTTAAGCGCGCCGACACCGGCGCCCGCCGCCTCGCCGGCCTGTATGAACTGCCGACGCCCTCGGATCTGGGGCTGGATGACGCCACCGTGCGGACCGGACGGTTGTTGCTGCAAAGGAAGCGAGGGATCACCAACCAGCAGATCACCGAGTTGATCCATGCCATCCGCCTCACCCCGGCGCGACGGCGCCGGCTGGATGCAAACACCGCCCTTCGCTGGATCCCATGGGCCGGACTCGCCGACATCACGCTGTCCGGCCCGCATCGCCGTTGGGTGGAGGAGATAAGGGATGACCGGCAGACAGGCGCTCTTCGTGATCAAGAACCTCGCGGCCGCCGCGTAAAACCGCCGACCGAACCTCTTCCCGCTCGAAAAACCGGGCCGGCGGTTGCGGCTGTCAAAGCCCCGTCTTCGGGCCGCCGCGATCAATCCACTTCTCGCTCCTGGTCGGGACGTGGCTCTTCAGGCGCGACAGGAGCAGATTCTCATCGCTCTCAATAATCAGCGATTCCAGGTGCTCCTTCTTGAAGAATCGTTGTTCAGTCATGTGGCGCATGAATTGAAACAGCGCATCGTAATAGCCGCACGTATTGAGGAACCCGCATGGTTTGTCGTGGATGCACAGCTGGGTCCACGTCATGGCCTCGAAGATCTCCTCCAGGGTCCCGATCCCTCCGGGCAGGGCGACAAAGGCGTCCGCGAGGTCCGCCATCTTCTTTTTCCGCTCATGCATGTCGCCGACGGCCAGAAGCTCGCTGACGCCGCGGTGGGCGACTTCCATCGCGACCAGGGCGTGCGGGATGACGCCGATCACCCGCCCTCCATGGGCAAGGGCGCTGTCAGCCATCGCCCCCATCAATCCGACATTTCCGCCGCCATAAACCAGGGTGATCCCTTCCTGCGCCAGCAAACGCCCGACGGAAATCGCGGCGTCGCGATATTCAGGCATGAGCCCGGGGCTTGAGCCGCAGTAGACGCACACGGATTTTATTTGCATGGAAGAAACGCTCCTCGTCGCGGAAAACGGTCGCCGGCCCACCGCCGGGATTCAACCCCAAAGCACGGATGACACCATGATGGGCGTTGCATCTACGGGTCGGGCTGCCCTCCGCTTTTGGTTGCGAAAGCGGCGGTCTCGGGAGAAAATGCAGGCCGCCTGCTTCTTTCCCGCTCGTTGACAGAAGGCACATCAATGAATGCACCCGTACCACCGGCCCTCCTGATCATCCCTCCTGCGCTCGCGCTCTGCTGCGCACTCCACACGCCGGAAGCCGCGGCGGAGACGTCGGTGGCTCCAACGACAGCCGTCAAAGTCCGTGAGCCGGCTGTCGCCGGGTTGTTCTACCCAAAGGACCCGGCCGAGCTTTCCCGCCTCATCGACGACTGCCTTTCGGGTGACAGGACAACGCCGTTCGATGGCGAGCTCAAGGCGTTGATCTGTCCGCACGCCGGCTATCGGTACTCGGGGCCCGTCGCGGGTTCCGGCTTCCGCCTGTTGGCAGGACGCAAATATGAAACGGTCATCGTCATGGGCCCGTCCCACTACGCAAGCCTGCGCGCCGCGTCGGTCACGGATGCCGCCGTCTTCCGAACCCCGCTCGGCGACGTGCCGGTCTCCGCAAAGGCCGCGGTGCTGGCGCAGACCGGTCCTTTCGCACTCGAGCCGCGCTGCGAGGTGCAGCGGCCCGACTGGTGGGCAGAATCCTCAAGGGCCGCGCCCTTGACGGACACCGCCGACACGTGGGAACACTCGGTGGAGGTTGAAATCCCGTTTCTGCAGAAGGCGCTCGGGAATTTCCAGCTGCTCCCCGTTGTGATGGGCGATGTCGATCCCGCAAGGGCGGCCGCCGTGCTGGGAAAGATCGTCGACGACCATACGCTGATCGTCGCGAGCTCGGATCTCAGCCACTATTACTCGTACGGGAAGGCCCAGGAACTCGACGAGCGCTGCGTCAAGGCGATCTGCGATCTCGACATCGACACGATGGAGACCCAGGAGGCGTGCGGACGGATTCCGATCCTCACGCTGATGCACCTGGCCCGTGAACGCGGCTGGAAGGCCTGCCTGCTCGACAGGCGCAACAGCGGCGACACCGCCGGAGACAAATCGCGGGTCGTCGGCTACGCATCGATCGCATTCTACGCGCCGGCTCCGGCGATGTTCACCACCGCGGACCGCCGGTACCTGCTCGAGCTTGCGAGAAGGACCGTGAGCGAAGTCGTTTCCAGCGGCAAAATCCCCGATGTTCCCGCAGGAGGCCTCGCGGCGAAATTCACCGCGCCCAGAGGTTGTTTTGTGACCCTGACCGAGCATGGAGATCTGCGCGGCTGCATCGGCAACATCCGCGCGCAGGGCCCGCTTTTTCAGGCGGTGATCGAGAACGCCCGCAACGCCGCGACCAGCGACCCGCGATTTTCCCCGGTTTCGCCGGGCGAGGTCGACCGGATCGAGATCGAGGTCAGCGTGTTGACGGAGCCCCGGCCGCTCGACTTCGCGTCTTCGGCCGAGCTGCTCCAGAAACTCAACTCGCACGAGGACGGTGTCGTGCTTCGCATCGGAGAACGTGGCGCGACCTACCTGCCCCAGGTCTGGGACCAGCTGCCTGACAAGGTCGAATTTCTGAACAGTCTCGCGGAAAAGGCCGGATGCGACCGCACGGACTGGCGTCAGCCCGGGACCTCCATCTTCATCTACCACGTCGAGGCCTTCAAGGAATCGCAGATGACCCCTGCGCCGCGCTGACCTCGGAGAACCCTTCCGTATTTCGGCTGCTCTCTGGCGCCCGCCTTCGCTCCGCTGTCACCAGCATGATTGAACAGGGCGGCCCCGTTACTCCGCGGAATGGCGCCACGTTCGTGTTGCCGCTCGCCTTTTCCGGAATGCTGGACATTCGTGGTACCCGCCTATTCTACAGCCTGAGGCCCATTGTATTCAGATTATGAGCCCCGAGACACATTTCCGACCAGACCAGACCCCGACTGTGTTGAAACCAACTCCCGGCGCCGCCTCTGAGACGGTGGCTGAGCCCGGGCCGCATGCGCAGCCTCCGGCCGACCGCGCATGGTTTTCTCTGTCCGGACTCTGGCAACGCAGGACCGCTGTCATCGCGGCGTTGGCCACTGTAGCCATCCTCCTGCATCTGGCGCTCCGCTTCGGCTTCCACGCCGCGCCGGTCGCCTGCGAGATTCCTTTGTGGACCACGCTTGTTGCCGGCGGCTTGCCGCTTCTCCGTGCCTTGCTGGGCAAACTGCTGAAACGGGAATTCGGATCCGATCTCCTGGGCGGGATCTCCATCGTCACTTCCGTTCTCCTGGGCGAATACCTGGCGGGCTCCATCATTGTGCTGATGCTCTCCGGCGGCGAGGCGCTTGAGAGCTACGCCTTGCGCAGCGCCTCTTCCGTCCTGGCTGCCCTGGCGAAACGCGTGCCGTCGATTGCCCATCGAAAGAGGGAAAACCAGATTGCGGACGTGACACTGCCGGAAGTCGCCGTGGGCGACACGCTCGTGATCTATCCGCATGACATCTGTCCGGTGGACGGTGTGGTGCTCGAAGGACATGGGGTCATGGATGAATCCTACCTGACGGGCGAGCCGTTCCAGATTCCCAAGACCTCCGGCACAAACGTGATCTCGGGCGCGATCAACGGAGAATCGGCCCTTACCATCCGCACGACGAGGCGCGCCGCCGATTCGCGATACGCCAAGATCATGGAGGTCATGCGCGA
>PMKA01000006.1:2529-2857 GCA_003157575.1 Opitutia bacterium | reverse complement strand
CACCCTGACCGTTGGCACCGGGGATTTCAGGGCAGTACCCGATATACCACTTCCCGTCGCGCTCGATGATAGCGGTGAACTCGTTGTGGAGGGTGTGCTTTGACATGTACCTATCGTAGCGCGGGCGCAATCGCCGGACAAGTGGCGAGGCGTCAGATTGCAAAAGCAACGAGAGCAAGGTCGCAGAGCGGCGAGCTCTGACAATGCCACTCGATTCTCCTCGGACGACGACATCTGAGAGACGAAAGTCTGACAGCGTCTTCGATCAACGAGGTGGGCGACCGTGTTAACGTCCCGGCCGGCAGTTCGAGTCCGGCCGGGGGAGCGA
>PMKA01000006.1:0-2512 GCA_003157575.1 Opitutia bacterium | reverse complement strand
ATCTGCAGATCCCCCTGGCAGTTCCCCTTTTGATAGTTGCATGCCTTGGCACGGGTGCATGCGACTGCGTTCTCGGGTTCACCCAGATGTCATGCCGAGTTCCACGGTGGTTGAGGAAACAGTCGTGCGAACGAAGGTGCCTTTCGAGCGCCCTTCGATTCATGCCTTCACGCCGGCCAGTTTTCTGATCAGCTTTCGTCTGGAGGCAGCAAGAGCGGCCAGAGGGACACGAGAAGAGGATAGTGTCGCCGACCAGGGGCGGTGAGGGCCTGTTGGCCTCCCAGTCGGCGGTTCGTTGCTTTCCTGACCCTTGACAGCACAGGCGAGTGTGGCATCGTTCCGGGGGTTCACCTACACATTGCGTCGAAAGCAGAAATATCCAGTCGCGCACCGTGTCGTCTTTCATCCCCATAGGCAGCGGTTTATGTTCCCGTCAACGGCGGACTTGGGATCCTTGCCATTCAGCTAGATCGCACCTCTTCAGTCTTCGCCACATGCGCCCTGCTGCATTGATCACACGCGGCCCATTGCGTAGAATCCCATCATGCAAACTCGATCCTCCCGGATTCCTACCGGCCGGAAGCTGTCCGACGTGCTCTCCCATCTGAAATACACGGATGTCAAGAAGATCCTGGGTCCCCCCTGCGATAGGCTCCTTCGCGAGGGAGGTCTCTTCGAAATCGATCTGGAATCACAGGTGACGCTGGATGCCAGCCGCCTGACCCTCGACCTGGGAAGGAGCAAGGCCACCATCCGATTGGCTGAGGATCGCTCCGGGCGAATCGCGGCTTTTTGCACGACCTGCGGCACCGGATGCGAGCACGTCGGAGCGGCATTCTCCCTGGTTCTTGAGGAGAAACTCGCCCTCGGGCTCTCGGCGCCTCCCCCTGATGATGTTCCCCTGGAGACCCTCACCGAGGAACAGCTCGTTGAGCGGGCCCTTGCGGACCGCAACGAAAGGGCACGGAAAGAGAAAATGTCACTCTCCTCCCTGGACGGCAAGGGGATCTGGAGTGACTACGCGGTCACAAGCTCCGTGTCCGGAAAAACGTACAGAGTCGCGCTCCGTGGATGGGAGCGAGGCGAGTCGTACTGCTCCTGCCCCGACTTCAAGACGAACACCCTCGGCACCTGCAAGCATGTCATCTTCGCCCTCGGTGCGGCGAAGCGGCGCTTCCCAGGGCGCGAACGGGAGAAAAACTACCGACGCACGCGCATCAGCCTGCACGTCCGCTATGGCGAGACCACCGAGCTGCGGCTGGCGCTTCCCGAGAGGCTGGAGCAGCGGGCGCGTGCGGTCGCCGCGCCGCTTGCAGGCTCGGCCGTAACGGACATGGCTGCCCTGCTCTCGCGGATTCAGCAGCTCGAGCGCCTCGGCCATCCCGTCCACATCTACCCCGACGCCGAGGAGATGTTGAACGGGCTCCTTTTGAAAAAGCGCATGGACACTCTGGTGAAAGCGATCCGCCGCGACCCTGCCGCGCATCCCCTGCGAAAGTCTCTTCTACATGTGGAGCTCCTCCCTTATCAGATGGACGGCATTGCATTCGCCGTTGGCGCGGGCAGGACGATCATCGCGGACGACATGGGCCTGGGCAAGACCATGCAGGGCATCGGGATAGCGGAGCTTCTCGCGCGGGAGGTGGGGATTTCCCGCGTGCTCGTGGTCTGTCCAGCGTCGGTCAAGTCGCAATGGGCATCGGAGATCGGGCGGGCTGCCGGCAGGGCAGCCCGATTGGTGGCGGGCGGGGCGCGCGAGCGCGCTGAGATGTACCAAGGTGAGCAGCTCTACACGATCTGCAACTACGAGCAGGTACTCCGAGACCTCCCCTCCGTCGAGCGGGCGCGCTGGGACCTCATCATCCTGGACGAGGGACAGAGGATCAAGAACTGGCAGGCCAAGACTTCGCGCGTTATCAAGGGACTCTCCTCGCCTTTCGCCCTCGTGCTCTCGGGCACTCCTCTTGAAAACAGGCTGGATGAGCTGTATTCGGTGGTCCAGTTCATCAATGCCCGGCAGCTAGGACCGGCGTTCCGCTTCTTCCACAGGCACCGGATGGTCGATGAGAACGGCCGCGTGCTGGGCTATAAGAACCTTGACGAGCTGCGCCGTGTTCTGAGTCCCATCCTCCTGCGCAGGACCCGCGCCATGGTGCTGAGGCAGCTTCCGCCGCGCAGCACGGAGATACTGCGTATCGCCCCTACCGCCCAGCAGGCTGAAATCCACGACGGCCACAAAAGGACGGTGATGACCATCCTGGCCAAGCGCTACATCAGCGAGATGGACCTGCTCCGGCTGCAGAAGGCGCTCCTGATGTGCCGCATGGCCGCGGACAGCACATTCCTCGTGGACAAGCAGCCGCCGGGGCACTCGACGAAACTCGCTGAGATCGACTCACTGCTGGACAGGCTCGCCGGCGAGGCGGGAAGAAAGATCATCCTCTTCTCCGAATGGACCACGATGCTTGATCTCATTGAGCCGCTCGTCGAGAAGCGCAACATCGAGTTCGTC
>PMKA01000109.1:3714-4167 GCA_003157575.1 Opitutia bacterium | reverse complement strand
CTCGTCGCCATTGCAGATGATGTACTTGGGCGTGCGCTGAACGGCGCGCGTGATCTGCCACTTGAGCCAGGTGGGGAAGCCGGCGCCGCCGCGGCCGCGCAGGCCGCTGGTCTTCAGCTCGGCGATGACGTCCTCCGGCTTCATGCTGCTGAGGACGCGCACAAGGCCCTGGTAGACGCCGTAGCGCAGGCTGTCCTGAAAATGCTCGGGATCGAATTTTCCGCAGTTGCGCATCACGACCCGGACCTGCTTGTCGGGCTTTTTGTAGAGCAGGTCGTCGATGACCTTCTTGCCCTGCACGCTGATCTTCACGATGCGGGCAACGTCGGGCGCCAGGACGTTTGTGTAGGTGACGCGGGAGGGCAGGAACTGGACGGCCACGCCCTCGTCATAGACGCCCATGTCCAGGGCGCGCACCACCTGCACCTTGTCCTGCAGGTTGCAGCGCTTGAG
>PMKA01000109.1:0-3708 GCA_003157575.1 Opitutia bacterium | reverse complement strand
TCGCGGGCGACCTCGACGAGCGGATCGGCAAAGGAATAGCCGAGGCTGCCGACGCGGCGAACCTCGAAGGGGAATCCCAGCGTCCCGACGCCCTTTTCGAAAATGGTGCAGACGGTGTCGGCGCCGGCCGCGATCCCGCCGGTGTCCATGCTCACACGCACCCAGTTCGGGCCCGAGTCGGCCATGGTCTTCGCGTATTTCTCCAGATCGGCAAAGGTGAGTTTCTTCATGACGCGGCCTTGGGCTGGGTGGCTTGGTTGACGATGCGGGACACGTCCGAGGCGTTCAGGCGGCCGTAGGTCTTGCCGTCGACGACCATTGCGGGGCTCATGCCGCAGCAGCCGATGCAGCGGACGACGTCGAGGTGCCATTCGCGGTCGGGGGTCGTGCAGCCCTCCTCGACCTTGAGCAGGGTCTTCGCCTCGGCCAGCATCGAGGGGGCGCCCTTGAGATAGCAGGCGGTGCCCATGCAGAGGGACATGTTGTGGCGCCCCGGCGGCTTCAGCTTGAAGTAGTGGTAGAAGGTCAGCACCTCGTAGATGCGCGCCAGCTTGACCCCGAGCGCATAGGAGACCTCCATCGCGATCTCCCGCGGCACGTAGCCGTGCTGGTTCTCAATCTCGTGCAGGATCAGGATGAGGCTGCCCTCCTCGTCCTTCCATTTCTCGACCAGCGCATCCACCTCCTTGCGGACGTTGCTCTCGACCTTCGTCTGGAGCTTGCGCAGTCGCTCGATCTTGACCTCGAGCGCGCGCGAGACCTCCTCGGCGATGTGGCGGGGGATGAACCCGTGCTTGTGTTCGATCTGTTCCAGGGATTCGAGCAACGACGCCTCTTCGTCCTTCCAAGCGTCAAGTTTCGTAGGCAGTTCAGGGGGAACGGTCTCAGGGGGCATTTTGGGAGGGGTTTACCAAAAACGTCCCAATCCTAGGGGCTCCCGCGAGTTCCGATCAAGCTAGCTGACCGGGGGGATGGCAACAATCAGTTGCACGAATGACCGCCATCACCAATGCCGCGGCCGATTCGAAAATCGCCCGTTGCCACGACCTCATTCGACGGCCGGGAGTTTCTTTGTAATATTCGCCACCCAACCAAACGGCGTCCGCCGTTTTTTTTGGCAGCATGGAGGACGAAGTCCGACAGGCTGCCAGCAAGAAACGTATTTGTTGAGTTGAAGGCCGGCCCGGGGCCGGCTACCCTGCCGGGCATTCCCCGTATTGTTACCTCATGAATACCTCAATCTCTGTCCTTTTGGAACGAAAAGGATCAGTCGTATTTTCCGCCCCGCCGGATATCACCGTGGACGAGGCGGCCAGGGAGATGGAGCTCCACCATGTCGGAGCCATCCTGGTGCTTGAAGGAGCCCGAATTGTCGGGATCTTCACCGAACGCGACGTGCTTTGGCGCGTTGTCGCGGCGGGTCTCGATCCGAAAACGACGCCGCTGGGCCGGGTGATGACGCGCGATCCGGCGACGGTCGGACCCGCCACGTCGATCCAGCACGTGATGGATGTGTTTACGGAGAGAAGGTTCAGGCACATGCCGGTGGTTGATGGCGGGGGCCTGCGCGGGCTGATCTCGATCGGCGACGTGCTGCGCTGGGCCGCCGAGGTGCACCGCCAGGAGGCCGAGCAGCTGAAACAGTACATTGCCGGCGGCTATCCTTCGTGAACCCGGGCGGCCCGGCGCCCGTCGGGCTTCGATCCCTCCGCCCTGGAGAAAAGCCTGTCCGCAAAGAAGGCGGAGCCGGATTTTCTGCGGGACGGGGATCAATTCCTCCGGATCGGCCGTGACAACGGCGGAGACTCTGATAGACGCGGGGGCAGGACCATGAAACTCGCCGCCGCCAGATCCCTCATAGCGGATGCCCTCGGGCGCATGGATGCGCTGTATGGCGCGACGGTCTTTGACGAGTGGGTTGTGATCTCGCTGCACTCCGATCGCAGCAGGATTCTCGCCTATTCCGGCCCCCGCCCGGAAGACTATCTTCAGCGCTTCGCCGCCGACGTGGCGCCGTTGAGGAGCGAAATGGCGGGGAAGCGCCTTGCGGTTGGCGACTTCGAATTTGTTCCCGATGCGGCGGGCACTCATTACGACGCGTGCGTCAGGCTGGGAGCGGGAAGCTATCTGATCTGCAATCACACGGTCCAGTCGATGGCCCAGATCCGCCGGAACCCGAACTGGATTGATGCGCAGAAGCCATTTGCGGAGCTCAGCGAGAAGTTCCGCTCCGATCCTCTGGCGTGACGGCGATGCAGCTGGCGGGATTGTTCCAGCCCGGCAGGCTCTCGGACTTCGGGTCCTCCAGGCTGCTGAAGCGGCGGAACCACGGCTACGGCAAAACCGGTTTTTCAGGAGGCCGCGGAGGAAAGGCCTGAGGGCAGAACGGATTGGGCGGAATTGTCCCGAAGGAGCGCAAGAGACCAGATCGTCTTCTTTGTGTTCTCTGCGCTCTTGTATGTCCAAGAGAATGAAGAGAGGCCGGACGGCGCCACAGGAAGCTTCCGAGAATGGGGCGTTCAGCTCGTCGGAGGAAGCTTCCTGTGGTACGATCACTTTGGCATCTGGCGAGGGTAGCTCCTCGCTGGATGTCGCCAGGACGCATGGTCGGCCGGCCGCCAGCCATGCGACAGGACGGACAGACCGATTTGCGCCTCGAGGCTCGACCTCGCCGCAAAGCAATGGCCGCCGTCCTGTACCTGGTTCAACTCGAACCGCTGATGGAGCCTTGAGCTCGAATTGCAAGAAGGAGCAAACCATGCCTGCAAAAGCCGAACCCCACTACGTTGGCCTGGATATCGCCAAGGACCAACTCGATTACTGTATCAACGATGCTGCCGAAGGGCGCACCCCGAACACTCCTGAGGCACGTGCCGGATTTATCGAGAAACTCAAACTTCTGGGCACCGCGCGGGTAATCTGCGAAGCCAGTGGAGGCTACGAGAAGATCGTCGTCGCCGAGCTGCTCGCGGCCGGCATCGAGGTGTGCGTGGTGCAACCTGGGCGTGTGCGTGCCTTCGCCTATGCGGAGGGCTTGCTGGCCAAGACCGACCGAATCGATGCGCGCCTGCTGCGCCGCTACGGGGAAAAGATTGCCCCGCGACTGGCGGTGCCCACCGATGCTGCCACGGCCACATTGCGTGAGCTCATCGAGCACCGCCGCCAGCTCACTACTCAACTGAGTGAGGTGGAAGGTCGCCTGGCGTTGGCTGGACCGACGCTGCGCAAGCTCCTGCAACGGCAGAAGACGTTTCTGCAAAAACAGCTCAAATCGGTGGATGCCATGATCGGTGACCACATCAACCACGATCCCGACCTACGTTCCAAGTCGGAACGTCTCCAGCAGGTCACAGGAGTCGGTCCGGTTCTCTCGGCCACCCTTCTCGCCTACGTGCCGGAACTGGGTAAGATCGAGTCTGCGCAACTCTCCGCATTGATCGGCGTGGCACCGTATCCCAAAGATTCTGGGACGATGCACGCACCCCGTCACGTCAGAGGAGGTCGGGCGCAGGTACGCCACGTTCTATATATGGCAGCCGTCTCCGCTGCTCGTTCCAATCCGATCCTCGCGGCCTTTTATCAACGCCTGCTCGCCAACGGCAAACCCGCTAAAGTCTGTCTCATCGCCGTCATGCGCAAAATGGTCTGCCTGATGAACCGTCTCATCAAAGACCCCGATTTTGTGCTTGCCTGAGAACACCGCTGCTT
>PMKA01000324.1 GCA_003157575.1 Opitutia bacterium | reverse complement strand
CGGTTTGGATCGACTTCTTTCGGGGCGCCCCCTCTCCAAAGGTCGCGATCCTTGAGGACCTGATACAGAAGCGGGAGGACCTTTGCTGCTGCGGGTTTGTGCTGACGGAGGTGCTTCAGGGTATCCGGGCGGAAAAGGAACTTGTTGAGACGAAGCGGCTGTTCGGAGGATTGATCTATCTCCCCGACGATCGATCCACGTTTGAACTGGCGGCAACGATTTACCGGGAATTGAGACGGAAAGGCTGCACGATCCGGAACTCCATCGACTGCTTGATCGCGGCGATTGTGGTGCAGCATGGCGTCGCGCTCCTGGAGAGCGACCGCGATTACCTGTTCATCGATCAGCATTATCTTCTGAACCGGTTGTGAATTTGCCCGATCGGGCAGCCGGCGCACTTCTGCGCGGAGCTCATCCACGGCGGCCACGCTCCAACGGATCGGTTTCCGACCGATGCGGCAGCCCGGGAAAGTGAGGGGCGCCGTCCCGGTAAAAAAACACAATCCTGCCGCGACCATTTTGTTGCACCGCGCCGCGCACTCGCCAAGGCTGCAGGCGTGCACACCCCATCCCCCGACCGATCTTCTTCCAGCGGCTGCCGGCGACCGTCGTGGCGCGCGCTGCCCGTCACGCTGCTTGTTGCCGCCGCCGCATGCGCGATTCTCCCCGGTTGTCAAAGCAACCCCGCAAAGGACAAAAATCTGCTCCGCAGGGTTCTCCCCCCCCAGCCCGTCCTTGAGGGGTCCGCGGTGTTCGAGGGCGGCACGCTGACGGCGGAATGCTGGCTGGGGCCCACCGTGCGCCTGAAGAAGGCGGAGCCGGGCGCCCGCGCCGGGCAGGGCGCGCCCCGGGGGCCGGAACCCGATGCGATGGGCGAGCCGTTCAAGCGGGGCGGCGGCAAACTCTCGCCGGACGAGATCAATGAAATGTACGGGAAAAGGGACTACGAATATGTCCTGCCGCCCCGTTCAGCCCTGATCGTGAAATTCACCAACCACGACGCCAGGCCGGTGACGTTCACGATCGCCGACGTCAACTCGGTGCTCGGAAACTTCGTGCCCAGTCCCGAAACCCTCACCCTGGCGCCGGCCCAGCAGGGTGCGATCGATCCCATGCTGTCGAACTTCGACGGCAATTTTGATGAGGTGGAATTGACCCTGACCCTCAAGACGGCCGGCGTGAAAGAGACCCACATCCTCAAGCTGCAACGCGGCCCGGAATCGCCGCCCCGGGAGGGAAGCGCCGCGCCCTGAATGACGGTGGTTTGAAGGCATCCGTGAAAGGCGCTTCGAAATTGTCTTTGTCCAATCCCGCGCGATCCTGTAGAGTTCCGCCACATGGATAAGATTCCCTACTTCGGCCACACGTTGACCCGCTGGCAAGTGGGTCCCTCGACTTTCCTGGCGCTTCCTGAAAAGGGGGCGCGCCTCATGAACTGGCACCTGACGCTGCCCGACGGCAATGTTCGCGATGTCATCTACTGGCCCGAACTTTCCGTGTTCGACGACATCGCCAAGGTCCGCGGGGGGAATCCCATCCTGTTTCCGTTTTGCGGCCGCACCTTTGACGCAGGCGCGATCAACTTCTGGCACGAAGGGACCGGCCCCCGCCGCCCGATGCCGCTCCATGGGCTCGCCCGCCAGGGGGATTTCCAGGTGCAGCGCCTGGACGAACGGGGATTTACGGCGCAGTTCCAGCCGGGAGAGGAGGCGCGCGCGTCCTACCCCTACGACTACGAGTTCACGGTCAGCTACCGCTTCGAGCCGCTGAACGTCTTTGTCGAGCTCCGCCTGCGAAATCTCGACACCAAACCCATTCCATGGTGCGCCGGCCATCACTTCTACTTCACCGTGCCGTGGGACGAAGCCCTCACCCGCGGGGACTATTCCATCCGCATCCCCGCGCGCGCGACCCTGCGGCAGAATTTCGATGACGGGACGCTTCATCCCGGGCCGCGGCTCGGTCCCGAGGAGCCGCTCACCAACAAGGACCTCATCGACGTCTTCCACACTTCGCTCAAGAGCAACGCCGTCGTCTTCGGCGCCCGCGGCGGCGACGATCAGATCACCGTCCGCCTCGGCCCGGACCGGGTGCCCGACAAGTCGGCCGTCATCGTCACGTGGACGCTGGCGGACGATTCGCCCTTTTACTGTGTTGAGCCCTGGATGGGGCCGGCAAATTCGCCGGAACACCGGACCGGCCTCCACCTGGTATCGCCGGGCGAGACACAGACCTTCATGGTCGAGGTCAGTCTGAAAAAGTAATCCTGCTCCGGCCGGCGTCGAACAAGGAGGGCGCCGCGTCCCCAGCTTCTGTCCTTGCCGTCCGGCCGCCATTGGATTCCGTGTTCAACATGCCGGTGCTGCCTCCAGACTTCGCCATCCTCGACATCGGTGGCACTGAAATTCTGATCATAATGATGATCACGCTGCTGCTCTTCGGCAGCGAGCGGTTGCCCGGCCTGGCGCGTAGCATGGGGAAATCGATCAGGGAATTCAAGAAGGCCACCAGCGGCCTCGAAGAGGAGCTTAAACGCGCCCTCGAAGTTCCCCCGCCTTCCCGCCATCAGCCCGTCGCCATCTCGTTCCCTCCGGCTCCACCGAAGCCGGCAGCGGCTCCGCCGGCTGAGGCAATCCTGCCTGCCAGTCCGCCCTCAACGCTCGATTCTTTGCCGCCCGGGGTGCAGCCCAAAATCGACGGTGGTTCCGGAGGACTGTCCGGTGCCGCGCAAGCTTCCCAACCTGCATTTCCGGCAATCGGTGGTTACACACAGCCGCCGGCCGACCCCGCCAAGCCGGCTGAACCCCAGCAGCCCGCGGGCGGTTCTCCCTATCCGGACCTGTAAAAGATGATCCGTCGGCGCCCGGATCCGGCGGACGCCGGAAGGGTGCGATTCCTCCCATGGCCGATGATGCCGAGCCCCTGCGCATTCCGATAACCGGCGAGCTCGATCTCCACACATTCCGGCCGGCCGAGGCCGCCAGCGTTGTGGCGGAATACCTTGCCGCCTGCCGCGAGCGCGGTCTTGCCTCCGCGCGAATCATCCATGGCAAAGGCACCGGCGCATTGCGCGAAACCGTTCATGCACTGCTGCGCCGCTCGCCCCTCGTGGAGTCCTTCCGCCTCGGAGACGAAAACAGCGGCGGCTGGGGGGCGACAATCGTGCGATTCAAGCCGCCCATCCATCGCCAAAACCACTGATCACGCCTGGATTGTGCAGTCAGTCAGAACAGATATTCTGTCTCGAACCCATGAAAACTACCCTGTTCTACGGATTGATTCTCGCCGCAAGCAATGTCGTGGTGACCCTCGTTGGTTTTTTCCTCGGCTTCCAGACGGAGAAAATCGTCGAAGGCCGTTGGTTCAGCTTCGTGCCACTGGTCGTTTGCATCGTCGTAACTTGGCTCGGAATCACGGCGGTGCGCGAGGAGACGACGGACAAATCGCTGAGCTATGGCAAAGGGGTGGCGTCCGGCGTGCTGATCAATCTGTATTCGGGAATCGTGGGCGCGGTCTATGGCTTTATCCACTTCACCTTCATCAATCCAAACTTCCGCGATTACCTTGCGAATGCGTCCCGCCAGCAGTGGGCGGAGAAAGGGATCAGCGATGCCCAGATGGATGCGATGGAAAAGGGCATGCGATTCATGACATCGCCCGCTGTTTCGTCCATCTTC
>PMKA01000394.1 GCA_003157575.1 Opitutia bacterium | reverse complement strand
GTTCATGCCCCGAGGATAGCCCGGTTTGCCCGGTTCGCCTAATTAAGAGAATCCCTCCAGGCATTAAAATGGTGTTAACGCCGGCGAGACGTTGGCTGTGCAGTATCCCTGCATTTGCGTAGGGTCGCCGCTCGCCGGCGGACCGCCTTCCGTACGTTTGATCGGGCGGATTTGTGAAGCCCGTCTGGCAAACGGCTTCGCGGTTCAAGGCGATTGACGACGCGGTTGTTTCTATCTATTGACAATTTTGTGGGCACCCCCTCCCCGGGAGTGCCGCCGATTTTCCCGGACATCTCCCCATGTCGCAACCCGCCAAACCCCGTGCGTCGCGCCCGGCTCCTGCCGGAACGGCCGACTGCCATCGTGCTGCATTGGGCCGGGTACTGACCATCCACGAACGTCTCGGCAACGGCCGCCAGGCCTGCGCCACCACGTTTGCCGCGGAACTCGAGGTGTCTCCGCGCACAATCAAACGCGACATCGAGTTCATGCGCGATCAACTCGGCGCGCCGATCGTCTGGGAGCCGTCGACCGCGACGTACTTTTACGAAAAGCCCTGCGACATCCTTCCGCTGCTCCGGTTGACCGCCGACGAAGCTCTTGCCCTTGCGCTTGCCGGTCAGACCTTCGCCGCCTGGCGCGGCTCGCCGCTCGGCCGGGCGTTGACAGAGGCCTTGCACAAGATTGCCGGGGTCGTCGGCGGGGCCGTGTCGCTCCCGGCCAATGAGATCAGCAACCTGATCTTTCAGCCTGAAGATCCGTTGGAGGGCGAGGCGGAAAGCCGGTTTTTTGCGATCACCCTCGAGGCTGTTCGCCGCCATCGCGAGCTGGAGATCGCCTACTGTAAGCCCGGTTCGCAGCGGCCGACGGCTCGCCTTGTCCATCCGCTCCATCTGGCATTTCTCGATCACCGCTGGGTGTTGATCGCCCAGGATCAGGAGCGCGACGATATCCGGACATTCGTCCTCGCGCGGATGGAGTCCGTTCGGCCAACCGGCCGGCGTTTTCCGCCCCCAGATTTCGACGCCCGCAAATACCTATCCGGTAGTTTCGGCCTCTTCTCCGGCAGGCAGGAGTTCGATGTGCGCGTGTGGTTCGATACGTTTGCCGCACCGTTCATTCGCGAACGTCACTGGCACCATTCGCAGGAGATCGTCGCCGGGCGCGACGGCGGGATCGAAGTCCGGCTGCGGCTCAATAACTTGATCGACGTGCAGCGCTGGTTGCTGGCCTGGGGCAGCCATGCGGAGGCGCTCGCCCCGGCAGAACTCCGCGAAGCCGTCGCGCACGAGGTGGCCGCGCTCGCCAGGCGTTACAAAGTACATGCCGGAATTCCACTGCCCCCGGGACAGCCCTTGTCCCAGCCCGTGGGCTAGAATCGGCGCCATGAACGAGAGCCATACGCGTCCACTGCCGCCTGTGCCTAAGCCGAAGTACAATCCTTATCGCGATCCGAAGGAATGGCTCATCCTCGGCCTGATCCTGGTGTTCGGCGCGATCTCCGTATGCGTGGCGATCCGATATCCCGGTTTCGTCAAGGAGTTGTTTTCGTTGGGCCTGAGCTTGGTTATCGGTCTTGTTTTTCTCGCGCCAGAACTCGCGATTCTGCTGGCGTTGATCGGAGCGTTCTCCGGCAAGAGCGAAGTGGTCCCGAAAGAATCGGAGCCGGATAGTGAAAGCGTCGGTGCGAGCCACGCCGACGCGGTCGTGACCGGCATGATCCTCGGCTTCCTCCTCGGAATCTGGTTCGACGGCCACCACAAGCACCATGACTGACCCCGGCCCACTCATGCTGCGCCGCCGTTTTCTCGCCCTTCTCGCGTGGTTGCCGATTGGCTTGCGGGTTGTCGGCAGGTGCGCGCCGGTTCGCGCCGCCGAGCCGCTTCCGCCGGAGCCCTGGAGCATGGGACCCGAAGCACTCGCCCGCTGGCACCGTGCCCCGCGCCGTCCCGTGGCGGACAGCGACGATCCGCAGATTCGTGCTCTCGCCGCCGCAGTGCGATCGAACCGGCGGATTCGCTTTCGCTATCTCGGCGGCTCCACGCCCGGGGCCGGGCGAGAGGTGTCGCCCGGCTTCCTCTTTACCGCAGAAGGTTTTCCGGGCGTCTACTTCTCCGGCTACTGCCACCTCCGACGCGCCGAGCGCACGTTCCTGGTGGCTCGGATGCTGCGGCCTGCGGACTCTCCCCCGTTCGCCGACGCAACCACGTCTTCCGTCCCATGAACAGCGACATGGACCGCCTCGATACAGTCCTACGAGACAAACCCGCCTTATCCGGAACGATGCAGTCGAATCACGCCTTGCGAATGATGCCGGTGATCACCGAATGGTGTGTAGGGCCGGCGCTTGTCGCCGCGCCTCGGCTCATCGGGGAAACGGCCAGCCGACAAGCGGCGACCCAACATCCGACTGCATCTTTACGCCCTATTCGACCATGCCCTGACACCGCTCCAACCGTCTCGATCAACGTCTCCGGCACCCGGCGTCCACATGCGCTAGCGAATCAGCCGACTTCCACAGCATAAATTCCGACCTTTTTCAGCCCATGCCCGCTGCCTTTGATTCCTTCTTTTCCGCCGCAACCGGCCACGAACCCTACGACTACCAGAAGCGCCTCGCTTGCGGTGAGCACGGTCGAACCGCCTGCGGTGAGCCCAGTCGAACCACCTGCGGTGAGCGCGCCGACGGCGAGACTGATGCTGCCTGGCTGGCCCACGGCACCGGCTGCCAGAGCCACCTGATCAACATCCCCACCGGCCTCGCCAAAACCGCACTCGTCAATGGCTCATATCTGCATCCGCTTTCTGCAGGAGGAAGTCGAGCGCACCCGAAGCGGAGTCCCGTTCGATCTGCCGGTCCCATGCGTCCGCGTGCCGCGCGCGCAACCGGTCCACGAGCGCCAGGAATTTCTCCGGCGGAAGCTTTTCGATCGCGGATTCGATCTCTTCGACAGTGCTCACGGTGCAAACATTGCTTCAATGGGGGCGTGTTTTCAAGGCGGCATTCAGATTGAACGTTCCCGATTCTTGCTGCATTCTAAAACCTGTACCTGCCATGCCCCTCCTCTTCAACGCCTTCTTTTTTGCCGCCACCGGCCACGAACCCTACGACTACCAGCGCCGCCTCGCCTGTGGTGAGCGCAGTCGAACCACCTGCGGTGAGCCCAGTCGAACCACCTGCGGTGAGCGCCCCGACGGCGAGACTGATGTTACCTGGCTGGCTCATGGCGCCGACTGCCAGAGCCGGCTCATCAACATCCCCACCGGCCTCGGCAAGACCGCAGCGGTTGTGCTAGCGTGGCTCTGGAACGTTTTGCGCCGGGCGCAAAACGGATCGCCTGCTTCGCAGGCAAACTGGCCCCGGCGTCTCGTCTATTGCCTGCCGATGAGAACGCTGGTCGAGCAGACCGAAGACGAGGTGAAGAAATGGATCGGCAACCTTCTGGCTCAAGTCGAGGCGCTCGGCCTTTCGCCTGAAGCTCGAGCCGAACTCCAGTGGCTCGCCGAGCATTCGCCTGTGGTCCTCATGGGCGGCGAAGAACTCGACGAAGCCCGCCGCGACTGGGATATCTATCCAGAGAAGCCAGCGATCCTCATCGGCACGCAGGACATGCTCCTGAGCCGCGCGCTCAACCGCGGCTACGGCATGAGCCGCTATCGCTGGCCAGTGCATTTTGGGCTGCTCAACAACGATGCTTTGTGGGTGATGGACGAAACGCAACTCATGGGGCCGGGACTGGCGACCGCATGCCAGCTCGAGGCATTCAGAACGTCTTTCGGCTCAATTCCTGGCAGCCGTTCTTCCACATGGTATATGTCGGCAACGGGAGATCCCGAACACCTGAAGACACGCGACTGGCGGGACACTCCACGCTTCGCTGGGTTTCAATTTGGCCTAACGCGAGGGGACAAAGCTGCCACATCCGGACCGATCTTCGAACGGCGCGGCGCGACCAAAATGTTGAAGGTCGAGCCGGATTTAAACTTCGGTGATGGCCAACTTTTGGGATCGACCATCGCCAGTGTGCTCAAGAAGCACCAAGAAATGCTGGCAGCTATCGCCAGCAATCAGACGCTTCCCGCACGCACGCTGATCATCTGCAACACTGTAGACCGTGCTGTGGCCGTGCATGCGGCACTCAACCGACAGAAGCCGGATGGCTGCGATTTGCTGCTTCTTCATTCCCGATTTCGTCCGCCAGAACGTGTCGCGCAAATGAACAGCCTGAAGCTGGCAAGACTCGCCGACTACCCCAGCGGCCAGATTGTAGTTGCAACCCAGGTGATCGAGGCGGGCGTGGACGTGTCCAGTGCCGTCCTTTGGTCCGAGATTGCTCCACTCGCCTCGCTCGTCCAACGGCTCGGCCGACTGAACCGTTCCGGTGAATTCCCTTCTGGAGGCTGGAAACCACAAGCCGTGATTGTCGGCGTTGGTGTCCAAGCCTCGCCGCCACGGGAATCGAAAGAGGAGGCAAAGAAGCGCGAGGATAAGGACGCCAAATGCTGTCTGCCGTACGAATTGGCTGCATGCGAATCGGCGTGGAATTCCCTCCGGAAGTTGGGCGATGAGGCCGNNAAATCTCGAGCTGATCCAGGCCGACATCGCCACTTCCATCCCGCGATGCCCGTATTCACTCCAACGCTACGAACTGACCGACTTCTTCGACACTGACGCCAATCTTTCCCTCGGCTTCACCGACGTAACGCCCTTTGTCCGTGGACTCGACGTGAGCGCGGATCTGCAAGTTTGTTGGCGTGAGCCGTGGTCAACGAACGACGTGCAGCCAGACTCCTTCCCAGACTACCAGCGCGACGAGCTTTGTCCTGTGTCGATCCGGGAAGCGAAGGACGCGCGCGATATTCTCAATCATGGCTGGCTTTGGCGTGGGAAGGAAAGTGGTTGGCTCAGCATGCGCGACATCCAGCCCATGCCTGGCATGACCATCCTCCTGCCGCTCACAGCAGGCGGATACGACAACGCTTCGGGTTGGACGGGCGACAGAGCTGACAACAAGCACACCTCTCATTACCGGCTTCAGGTCGAACCTTCGGACGAGGAACAACTCTCCGTCCTTGCCAACGGCTGGCAGAGCATTGCGGTTCACACGGCGACGGTGGCACATGAACTGGGCGCGATAGTGCATATTCTGTTTTCGCCAATCGAAAACGAGATCGAACCTGATGCGCTTCTGAGCGCAGCATCGTGGCATGATGTTGGGAAGAATCACCCAGCCTGGCAGCAGGCTGTCCTCACGGCTCTCGGAAATGCGGATATCACCGGTAAGGAGGCAAACATGCCATTCGCGAAGTTCTCGCTTTCCGACAGCCCATCGCTGATTGGGTTGGAAGGCGAGACCCTCAAAAAGAGGATTCGCGAACTCCGTTGCACCTTCCGCCCGGAAATCGCCCACGAAGTCGCTTCCGCGCTCGCGTTTCGCCAAGCCGAACAGAAGCGGCTCGGCCCAACCCGTGACATCGACCTCGCCAGCCTCCTCGCGGAATACGTCATCATGAGCCACCACGGTCATGTGCGGAAAGTCCTTCGGGACGAAATTCCGCGATTTCCCAAAGACGGGAAGGACAACGATACCGTGCGCGGAGTGGCGGACGGCAGCGCTATCCCTGCCGTGGTTATTGACGGGATAAGCCTCGGTTGTGCCTGCCTGTCCACCGATAGCCGTCGCATGGGGCGCGATAAAGACGGCCACGAGAGCTATACGCGGGGCGTCCTTCGGCTGCTCGACCATTACGGACCATTCCGTCTCGCATTCCTGGAGTCGGTATTTCGCGCCGCTGACGTTCGGGCCTCCATCCTTGCGAGGAAACAGCCATGAATTACGAAGCTCTGATCGCAGCGCTCAACGAGTTGCACGGCACCGCGCTGGCTGGAGCAATCCGGGCGGTAAACCGGCAGCTGATCCTTAGGAACTGGCTTATCGGCGCTCATATTGTCGAGTATGAGCAGCATGGCGAAGACCGCGCCGCGTACGGGACCGGTCTCCTTGAGCGTATCGCCTTGGATCTCCATAATCAGGGAGTGAAGGGCCTTGGGGTCAGCATGTTGCGTCTCACCCGCCGGTTCTTTGAACTCTACCCTCAGATTCGACAGCCGGCGATTGCCGAATCTGCCCTGATAACCCTCCCGGAGATTCGGCAATCACTGATTACCGAATGCGATGTCGCACCGGTGGCGACACGGCCGGGTCTCCCCACACCATTGTCTGCTGCGCGAGTGATCTCTTTTTCCTGGACCCACCTTATCGAGCTCATCCGCCTCGACGACCCATGGAAACGCGCCTTTTACGAGAACGAATGTCTGAAGGGTGGCTGGTCCGTACGCCAGTTGCAGCGGCAGATCGGCTCACTCCTCTACGATCGAACCGTCCTTTCCGCTGACAAGAAGACGGTCATAGACGACGCCCGGCAACAGGCTCAAGAAGCCCCCAACCGGATGGCCGACCTCATCCGCGATCCATATGTGCTGGAGTTTACCGGCCTCGCCGAAAGGCCTCACTATTTCGAATCCGAACTCGAAATGGCGCTGCTGGACAATCTGCAATCCTTCCTCCTTGAACTTGGTACTGGCTTTTGTTTCGAGGCCCGCCAGCGACGGGTCACCGTTGGAGAAGAACACGATTATATCGACCTCGTCTTCTATCACCGTCTGCTGCGCTGTCATCTGCTGATTGATTTGAAGGCCCGCGCATTCCAGCACGGTGACGCGGGACAAATGAACTTCTACCTCAACTACTGGAAGGCGGAAGTCATGGCCGAGGGAGACCAGCAGCCGGTTGGCCTCATCCTCTGCACTGACAAAAAACAAACGCGGGTGGACTACGCCACTGCAGGCATCGACCACCAGCTTTTCGTCTCCCGCTACCTGAATGTTCTGCCCGCAGCCGAGACTCTCGAACGACTGATTGAGCAGGACACCGCCGCCTGGCAGCAAAAACACCCACCCCAGGAGTAATCCCGCCATGCCTGATCCCATTCTTCTGCCCGGCTGCCGCCACGACATTCTTGGCCATTATCTGAAGGCGATCGGCCTCCTACGCGTGCTCGCCCGCTGCGCAGAGCTAGACCACCGCGACCCGGACGCCGAAGGCTGGTGGGATTCCGAAAAAGCCTGCTTTTGCCTACGCTCGCCGAAGTATCCGACTCGGGAGAAGCTGGTGGAATTCTTCGCGCTGCATTACCGCCCCACTGCGGTCTTTGCAGCATGGAACAAAGAGCCGGGAAGTGATGCTGATAGGAGCAGAGAGCTGAATGTGCGATCCGATTGGGATTTGGCGAACAATTTGTCAGCTCAGGTCGTGAGCGCGGAAGACCGCAAGAAACCCGCGAATCAACACAAGCTTATCGCCAGAGAAGCGCTGGAGGTCTACCGCGAAGCGGCCGATTCTACGGTGACAGAAGCGCTGGACGCAATTGCGGCTCCGTTCCTGAGTTTCAATGCCGACCATCCGCTTTTTCTGTCCAAAGGGATTGCCGGTCGCGCCCACCTTTGGCGAACGCACTGGGAATATCTCGCGACGTTTCAGAAGCATCGCGTCGCATATAAGAAAGCTGCCGCAAAAGTCGAAACTCACATCGGGATGGCCAAACAACCGACAAAGCTGAAAGAGAAAGCCAACGAAGCCCTGAAAGTAATTGCCGACTTGCTCCCATTCGTCGGTGAAGGAGGAGACGAGTCATCGGCAAAAGGCAAAGGGACGCCTTTCTTCCCCGATGCCATCAAGGCTTACAATATTGGTTCCGGCTGGGTGACAGAGAATTATCCGTTCAACGCATTGGACTACGTGCTTGCCGTCGAAGGTGGATTTGCTATGCGCGGCAGTGTCGGGCGAACGTTGGCGGCAAACTCGCGTCGGTTCGCGGCGTTTCCTTTCGTCTTTGATGCCGGAGAGGAGTTGGTGGATGACGCCAACGAGGTAAAAGGCACCTCCAGCGCGCTGTGGTTTCCACTCTGGGACAGGCCAGTTACGTTCGCCGAGTTGTCCAGCTTCATCACCGACGCGCAGGCCCGGCTGCCGGGGAAGGATGCGCGCTTCAGCGCGGAATTCATGCGAGCATTGCACAGTCAAGGCGTGGATGCCGGTTTCACGGGTTGGCAGGAGTTCCGCTTCAAAATGAAAATCAGCCGCGTGCCATGGATCACCACGGGCGCGTATGTCGAATCCGTCTCCCGCGAGGATGCCATCCGCCTGAATCGTGCGCTTCAGCCAATCGATGAGAGCCAGTTTCTCGACCAGTTTGAGATCAAGTGGAAGGGCGGCAAGACCGACAGCAAAAGCCCGCATCCTGTCCGGGCGGCAATCAACACCGCGATGGAGACAGCCGCTCGTGAGACAACTCCGCATCATTGTCTCGACTTGCTATGCGCCGTGTTTCGCGCGTGTCGCCAGATGGCGATTTCCGAGTCTTTCCGCGACACGCTTCCAGGCAAGCACGCCCGGTTCTTCCGTCCGCTGCCGATGGAGGATTGGAACGTCTTGCTGGCGCCGCTCGCGTCCTACCATCCTGAGAATCGACGCGAAGGGGCGGAGTTTCGCATTGCCCGTGCTGTGGCTTCGATGGTCGGGCACATGAAGCAACGGAACGGAAAGCCGGCCGAAGTTCTCTCGACGCTCGGCTCGCTGCTCCCGCTGAAGCTGGGGCCGAGCGGTTGGTATCTGCCAGCGAAGACAGACCGTTCCCATCAAGCCGTCTGGTCCGGCAGTGACCTCTGCCACGACCTCGCAGCGGTGCTGGCGCGTCGGTATCTCGACTCGCTCACCGATGAACGCCCCGCGCTCGTTTCGGCCTTCGGTGCGCCGCTGGACGACGTGCTGGCGTTCCTCCGCCGGGAGTTGGACGACCAACTCATCGCCCGCTGGATAGAAGCCCTCAGCCTCATTGGCTGGAAGCTGGTGAGAGTGGATGCCGAACCCGTCGATGGTGAGTGGGAGCCGCCGGCCATACCGCCCGAGTATGCCGCGTTGCGGACGCTCCTCGAACTGGAATGCGAACCACGAAAGGACGGAGACACGAAGAAACGACGCAGCCACCAGCCCATCGCGTTGCTCTGCCAGCGTTCCGCCTCCAATATGACGCTGGCGGTGACGGAAGCTCTCCGGTGGATTGCCATCTGGGGCTTCGACAATCCCTACGGCAAGGAAGCCGCCGCGCAGAAACCACGGCTGGCCGGGCGTGACATCATCAGCCCCGCCACGATCGCGCCATCCACCGATGCCGCCCGCCTCGCCGCAACGGTCTGCATCCCACTTCGCTGGCGCGACCGTTTCGCTCTCTACCGCGCCGTTTCCATTCCACAAATCGACTGAGACTTTCTCCAAAAACGCCCCAAAATACGAATATCATGAGTAACAACGCCATTCCAGCACATGCCTCCGCACTTCCATTTACGTTCGGAGGATTCACTATTCCGACGGGTTGCCGCCGGATCTTCATCACAGCCGAGTTGGAGCCGTCCAACGGCGACCCGCGCATCCAGCCCACGGGCTTCCCCGACATCGGCCCCGTCCTCTACCCCGACCCGGCGCAAAAAGACGGTCTTATCTGTTTGATCGATGGCGAAGCGAAAGTCGGGCAGTTCTTGGAGGAGGTCTGTTTGAGCGACCAATACGAAGGCAAATGGCGGAATGAATTAGCCGGCCTTCCTTACATCAAACTGACCAGAGACGGAAAGGCCGACGGCGAGTTCGTGACAGCGACAACGATCGATGGTCACCGATTCGCCTCAGAATATGTCATGGGGGCACAATTCGCCGAAATCAGCGAGGAAATGAAGAAGGCTTTCGCCGACCAGGCTGCGGAAGCCAAGGCGAACGAAGATGAAACTGGAAAGAAGACAGCCGCCGTGAAACCCGCAAAGAAATCGGCTACAGCCAAACCTGAGTTTGTGTTGTGGGTGCGGCATCTCCTCGGAATGAAATCGAAGGACAAGTGTCCTGCGAGCAATGTCCCGAGGATTTTCAAAGTAGCCATGGAATATGACCCAATGGCGTTGCTTCATGGTTTTCAGATTTCCGTAAAGGATAAGCTAACCTTCGTTGGTCTTCGTTCGCCTCGTGCTATCACGGGTTCAGTCATCGGCCTCGGTTGTGACCGGATTGCGGTTCCCGGCGTTCGATTTGACCCGATTGGCACCGCGGCGGCCTCGCAGGCAATTTTCCAGAAGCAGCGTATCAGCGCGAAGAGGATTCAGGCACGCTTTTGTATTGATGTGGGTTTGCTGGCTTCGATGCCGCTTGGAGATGGCGAGCAATCAAAGTCCAGACTCGAATTGCTGCTCAAGATTGCTCTCTGCAAAGTGGCTTGGTTCATCGGCGAAATGCAGAATGGGAAGAGGCTGCGGACAGAGTGCGACCTTCGGCTCGTGAAGGATGGCGCCAAGTTTTGGCTTAACCGCATTGATGGTGATGGCGCTGCCCTTCCTTTTGACACAATTGCCATCGCTGCGTCTCAAGGGTTGGGCATCGAGAGCGAATCCGTCGGTTTCGACAAAGCCCACGCACCGCTCGTACTGAAGCACGTCGCCTCGAAGGCAAAGAAACAGGGCGAGTCCGCCGACGCCGAAACCAACAACGATGACGAAGGCTCCGAGACAGAGGAGGGCGGTAAGGAATGACAACGATTCGACTCACATTCCCGTGGGGCCGTTATTATGCGCACCCGTGGGGAATCAATCCGACCCGGCTGCGGGAGCCGGAGTGGCCGCCCAGCCCGTGGCGGTTGCTGCGGGCGCTCGTTTCCGCATGGTTCCGGGCACATCCGGGACAGGTGCCCAGCCCGGAGTGCATCGCGCTGCTTGAGGTAATGGGCCGGGAGCTGCCGGAAATTGGCACGGGCAAAGTCAGCTTCGGGCAGGCGGTCCATTGGCAGCCGAACTACGGTGCCGCCGACGCGGAGGATAAAGCCGACGCTTCCTACAAGAACACCCGCCACGAGAACCACTTTGCCGCAGTTTCCGGCGCAGTGTTGTTTCGCTGGCGGAATGCGGATCTCGCACCCGAGCTCCGCCGAACTCTCGAAACTCTGCTTGCCGAACTCACCTACTTTGGCCGCTCGGAATCGCTCTGTCACGCTGAAGTCTGCAACACAGAACCGTCTGCAGAAACCGGCTGGTGTCTGCCCACCGACGGGCGAAAGATCTCTGCGACGTGTCGCGACGTATTCTGCCCCATCCCCGGGGCGAAAGGTTTCTGTGTCACCGATTTGTGGATGCGAAGGAAGGAGCTTGGGAAACACGATCCGGGCAATGCTCCTCCGCATTTGGTGGATGCGCTCCTCGCAACGGACATGAAGCCCAATGGCGCGGCCTGGTTTTCCTACCAGATGCCCGCCGGTTGGCCGGAGAAATGGGTCGTGCGAACGCCGCGTACGGTGCGAGCTGCCGAGAGGCACGCCCCATCCGCAGGGCCGAAGGTGGCGCACTACCTTTGCTTCTCTCTCCAGTGCCGCGTGCCGCTGCTGCCGAAATTCATCGTGCCGCTGAGCGAGAGATTCCGATCCGCTGCCAATCATCATCTTTGCAGAGTCTATGGGGACGGCACGTCGAGCTTCGCACTCTTCGGCCATGCGGAAGACCGCCCTGCCGACGTCGTGGGCGATCACCAACATGCTTTCTACCTCCCTATGCCGAAGAGAGGCGATGCGAGCGGCTTTTTGAGCGATCTGCATGTCTGGTGTCCCTACGGCTTCACTCAAGCGGAGATTGAAATCCTGCTCCGTATCAATCGCCTCGATTGGGGGAGCGGGAAATACCCGGTGCGCCCCGTGTTGACCGCGCTGGCAAAGGAAACGCCAACCGATGCGCCCTTCGCAACCGGCAAGACCGCTTCGCGGCTGTGGCGCAGTGCCAGCCCCTTTGTGCCGCCGCGCTATTTCTACCGGAGTGAGAGCGGTAAACGCACGCTCAAGGTCAAGGACCAGCCTGAGTATCAACTCGTCGAATGCCTCAAGGCGGCAGGAGTCATCACTCCAGGGGAGATCCGTCGTCTGTCTCTAGCAGACCGCAATCCGGATGACGGTCAAGCGCGTTGGGAAGTCGTACGGACGCCCGAGGGCGAAGACGCTGTTCTCAACGAAGCGATAACTGTCCCTGTTCATCGTCCTACCAGCAGCGGCACACGAGAGAAAGAGCGCCGCGTCGGTCTGTTTTTCGAGATCGAGTTTACCGAGTTTGTTTCGCTGCCAGTTCCGGCCCTCGGCCACTCAGCCCACTTCGGCCTTGGGTTGTTTGTCCCTGTCGAACCATGAAGGCTCCTGATGTTATGCCGCCCACGATCACCGTCACCGGACGTGGGCGCGTCCTCGTGACGCCTGATCGGATCGTATTCACTATCACGGTGAGTTCCCTTGCCCCGACGGTCGATGAGTCCCGGCGGGCGTTGGAGTCGCTGCGCGGTGGGGTCAGCGCTGCACTCAATCGCGCCGACGTGCCGGCCGACGCAATCCGTTCCGCCGGACCCGATTGGCGGCCCGAACACGAGTACGAGAAACAGGTGTTGCGCTTCAAGGGCGTAGCTGGACGCGAAATCATCACCGTCAGAATTCCTCGTGAGTCCGGACGGACCGCCATCATCCTCCGGGAACTGGCTGCCCAGCTCCAACTCGCCCGTGTCGACGTTTCGCAGGTGGCTCGCGACACCTGCGCCGCGCTCGCGAAGGCGCTCGCCGCTGCTGTCGCCGATGCGCGGACACGCGCCGAGGCGATCGCGGCTGCGGCCGGAGTCCGTCTTGGGCCGGTTCGCACGTTGACCCATGGCGACGAAAACCAGCGGGGGAGTCGCGGCTGTTCCGGCGCCGTCTGCGATGAGGCCATCCCGGTGGAGATCGAGCCGGACGATGCTGTGGTGAACGCCGAGGTCACTGCCACTTGGGATGTCCTTCCGGCGGAATAATCGGGGGTTACCCTATGCCTACGTCCACGCCAAAGAAACCTCCGTGCCTCGGCCACGGGGACCATTGGGAGGCGCTCGGGCTCGACCTCGATAAGGCGTTGCTGCCCTTGCTCGAAGCGATTGTGAAGAACGGTACTTCCGTTCGGAAGTNNTCAGCGCCCCTTGGGGAAAAGTTCGGAATGCCGACTTGCTGCAATTCGAGTGGAAGCAGGCCTCGCTCGTCTTTGCCGAGATCTGTGAAGTGGAGCGTCAAATGAAGAAGCTGAGGCTTATCTCGGCGTTTCCAATCTTGACCAAGACGGAGGAGTGGATCGTGCGCGTCGATCGCGCTCACGATTGCTATGGAGCATTCGAGAGCGTGATCGAAGGTCGGACAGCCTCCGGGCACAGTCTGCAGTGGTTTGCCCCGCAGTTTGGCTTCGAGGGCAAGGTGTGGCATCCGGGGGGCCTTGTCCGGGTTGCCTTCGCCGCGCTGGCGCTGAAACTGGAACCCTACGACGCGAAACCAATTGTCATTGATCGTGGGCCATTGGTCGACGAGGAGCGAAAGCGCCTCCGTGCCGAAGGGAAGATCGACGAGGCGCGTCGCAAAGGCATCACCGTCGAAGTCATCACCTCGGAGTTGCGCACCTTTTACTCCCAAGTCCACGATCACCATGAATTTGTTGGCCGCATCGAGCGGGTGCGCCCAATCCGGCCCCGCCCAGAGTTCAGAGGATGGTTGCTCGATGTGGAAGTCTTGCCGGACCGACCGGCAACCGGCTCGAGGATGCCGCTCTACGTATTTCCGGCCGCTTTGGGTGACTATAGACCCAGGCGAGGCGATCTTGTGCATGGCACCGCCTGGCTGCAGGGGCGCTGGGTCCGTCGCGCCGATAAGGCCGATCGCGCCGCGTGGAGGGCATGCGGTGGCAAGGGCCAGGGCGTGCCGTCCAGCGGTTGACACAGTATCACAGTCTCACAGTATCACAGCCATGAAGAACATCACGCTTTCCGTGCCCGACGAGATCTACCGCAAGGCCCGGATTGCGGCGGCCCGCAGGGACTCTTCCGTCAGCGCAATGGTCGCGGAAATCCTCGACGAACTGGCCACCGGGCGCCCAAGGCACACCGGCCGGGCTGCCTCCATCGGCGCTGCGTTCGACGCCGTTCCCGATTTTAGCGCCTCCGATCGGCTGACGCGTGACCAAGTCCATGACCGGCCCTTCATGCGCGAACTCGACCGGCGCCACCGCCTGCTCGATTCCGCCGGTTCCACCCGATGAAGGCGGCCTGCTTTGTTGACACCAACATTCTTGCTCTACCGCGCTTCGACCAACGCCGCCGAGCGCGCCAAGCGGACCGTTGCCCAGAGCATCCTGCAGCGCGCCGATATCGGCCTTTCTGCACAGGTGCTGGCCGAGTTCTACCACAATGCCGTCAACAAACCCGGTGTTCGAATGACTCCGGATTCCGCCCGGGCCATCGTCGAATCCCTGGCTCTGCTTCCGGTTGTGCCTGTCACCGCGGAGATCGTCTTGTCCGCCATCCGTCTAGCCGAGCGTTACCAGATCTCCTATTGGGATGCCGCCATCCTCGCCGCCGCCAAGGAACTCGCAGCCACCACCGTCTTGTCCGAAGACCTCAGCCACGGCCAGACCTACGATGGTGTGATTGTGCTCAACCCGTTTCTGCCGGGCATAGAGTTGCCGGTCGAAGACACCGTGTGACCTTCCCATGAAACTCCTGCGCTCATGATCCCGTTTTATTCCCGACTTCCCGAACTCGCTTCGCGCGAAACCCGGGGCGTGATCATCCCGCCCGATCAGTTCGGGGTGCCGGCGGGTCACTACGCTTTCGTCGAGTTCTATTGCGAGGAGGAAGACTGCGACTGCCGTAGAGTCCTCCTTCAGGTATGGAAGGGCGACCGTCCTGGCGTCGTCCTGGCCACGATCAATTACGGTTGGGAGTCGCTCGCCTTTTATGAAAAATGGACCGGCCGCCGCGATGACGCGCGCGATATCGTCGGCGCGTGCCTCGATCCGCTCAATCTGCAGGGGGAGCATGCCGATGTCTTCCTCGGCATTCTCCGCGATTTCGTGCGTGACGACCCGGCTTGGCCACGGCGTTTTGCGGAGCACTACCGGTTGTTCAAGGGCGCCAAACCGTCAGCCCGTGAGAACTGAATTGACGCCGCCCGCCGGCTGACAATGATGTCTGACATGCAAGCGACGGCCCGCGACTTTACCCGGAAGTTCCCCGTCTATCGCCGCGCCGCCAAAACCGGCCAGACCGTCCGGGTGCGCGATCGCGATGGCGTAACCTATGTCTTCGCCCGCGAGGCGAGCGAGGCGCCCAGCCTGGCCGATGTGGCCGGACACCTTCTCGGCTCGGTCAACAGCGGGGTGCGCAAGAAATCATTGGAGGGCTATGGCCGGGATTAGGGCGATTGTGGACACGGGCTTCGTTGTCGGCGCGCTGGATGCGGCCGACCAATGGCATGCCTGGGCCGCCCAGGAATTCCCAAATTTGTGTTCACCGGCCCTGACTTGCGAGGCCGTCATCTCCGAGGCCTGTTTCCAGTTGCGGCAGACGTCGTCGGCCCGCCGCCAGTTGCTGGCCTGGATCAAATGCGGTGGGCTGGTGGTGCATTCCCTCCTCCCGTCGGAGATCGATCCGATTGAGAGGTTGTTCGACCGCTACGGAACGCGCATGGACTACGCAGACGCCTGTCTCGTGCGGCTTTCCGAGCTGCACCGCGACCATGCTGTCGTCACGACCGACGCAAAGGATTTTCGGGTTTACCGGCGCTTTCGCCGCGAACCGCTGCCACTGCTCACACCCTGATAACTGACACGGCACCAGACGGCGTGCCCGCACCTTCCCCAGCTTCCGTTCGCCATGAGCGTTACCCCTGCCGCTCCGGGCGCCGATCTCCTCCCGGCGCGCATGCTCAACGAGTTCGTCTACTGCCCGCGGCTCTTTTTCTACGAGCACGTCGAGGGGGTCTTCGTCCACAACGCGGACACTAGGCGCGGCGCCGTCCAGCACGAGCGGGTGGATGCCGGCAGGGGAGCACTGCCGGCATCCAAAGCGCCGCCGGGCGGCACAGCGGAGGCGTCGAAGGGAAGCAAAGGAGATGTTCCGGCTGGCGAAGACGTCTCTGCTGGCTCGTCCCCCGGCGACGCGCCAGCGGCGCCTGATGAATCGTCGGAGGCGAAGCCGGAGACGATTCATTCACGATCCGTCATGCTCGGCAGCGAAACGCTGGGCGTTGTCGCCAAACTCGATCTGGTCGAAGTGACGGTCGAGTCTGTCCCGACTGGTAAATCCGGCGGCACCGCCGCCGCCGAGGAATCGCGCGTCCGCGCGATTCCTGTGGAATACAAGGCCGGCGCCCCCCGCGAGGGCGAAGAGGGCAGGGGGCTTTGGGATACCGACCGCATCCAGCTCGGCCTGCAGATGCTCCTGCTCCGGGAAAATGGTTATGCCTGCGACGAGGGCGTCGTCTTCTACCGCGAAACACGCCAGCGCGTGCGCTTTACCCTGGACGAGGAGACTGAGGAGTGGATTCGCCGCACAATCGCCGTTGCGCGCACATGCACGGCCGGTCCCATCCCGTCGCCGCTGGATCATTCGCCGAAATGTCCGCGGTGTTCGCTCGTTTCCGTCTGCCTCCCGGACGAGACAAACCTCCTGCGCGAGCCGCCGGATGCCGAGTGTCTGCCTGCGGTCTCCCAGCTCGCTTTGCCCGGGCTCGGCATCGAGTCGGGAGCCGAAATTGACGCCGCGGCGCTTGCCGATGCGCTCGGCGGCGATGACCCGGTCTGGGAAACGCTGCCTGAGCCGCGCGCTCCGCAGCCCGTGGCCGAGGGCGATGTGCGGCGGCTAATCGCCCCCGACGTCGACGCCAAGGCGCTCTACGTCAATACTCCGGGTGTCAGCGTCACGCGGAAGGGCGACACCGTGGTTGTGAAGGATAAGGGCGAAACGCTGGCCGAGGTGCGCATCAAGGATCTTCACCACCTCGCCATCTTCGGCTCGGCGCAGATCTCGACGGCGCTGGTGCAGACCCTGTGCGAACGCGATGTGCCGATCTCGTATTTTTCGATGGGCGGGTGGTTCTACGGACTCACTCGCGGCCACGGGCTGTCCAATGTCTTCACGCGCATCCGGCAATTCGCGCGCGCCGGCGATGCCGACCAGTCGCTCCCGCTGGCGAGGTTGTTTATTTACGGCAAGATCCGCAACCAGCGGACGCTGCTCATGCGCAACCACGTCGAACCGCCTCCGCTTGCCTTGCGCGCGCTCAAACACGCCGCGTCGGCCGCCCTCACTGCCGGCAGCCACGCCTCGCTTCTTGGAATCGAAGGCGCCGCCGCAATGCACTATTTCCAG
>PMKA01000421.1 GCA_003157575.1 Opitutia bacterium | reverse complement strand
CAGAATGAGCTTGTCGAACGGGCATGTCGAGGGGCTTGCCGGCGGGCCGTTCCTTCGATTGTAGGGCTGCCGCTCGCCGGCATGCCAATTCCCCAGATGGCCCGGCGACGAGCGCCGGCCCTACACACCATTCGGCGTCCGCCGGCATCATTCGTAAGGCGCGGTCCGCCTGCATGAATCCGGGCTAAGCCGCACATCCTGTGACCACTGCAAACAGATGAGTCGCATGCAGAAAAGTGGCCGTTGCGTTGGCAAAAACTGTGAAATATGCGGCTTAGAATCGAAGATTAGAAGCCGTTCCATCAAGTCTGTTACCAATATTATAACCTATTCACCAGATAGGATAAAGAATCACGCATATCCAAATGCGCAAAGAATGCTTACAGTTGGACTAATCAAACTTATAAAAAATCCTTTAATACCTAGTGAACAATGCTTTCAGTTCAGTTACTTGAAACGATTATTTGCGATAACGCGATGGTCATTTTTGTTTTGTTGACTAGTTTAGTAGGTTGAGTAGAAAACTCAACTTAATAAATGCACTGCTAGCCCGTGCTGCCGACCAGAACGCTGGAGGAGATTTGATGAGAAATTATTCCTCCAGTGAACCCAACGATTCTCCCAGTCGGCGTTTGGACTCTTCGCACTAAGGTCGGGACGGCGCACCTGCTGCCCTCACAGCCCACCGGGCAGCGCGGGCTTTGCCGATCCGGAGGGCGGATCTCTCCGCGCCCCTGCCGGCAGGCGACTTGCGAAAGACGAAGAGTCGCGCGCCGATCTTGCTGCGAGGGTCGATTACTCCGTCGCGCGTCGCGGAAGTCTTGAACGAGAAACGCAGCGTCACTTATGAGCACCTCACAGACACTTGGGACTCCTCCCACCTACGGGCGGATCAACGCGAACAACTCGACCGCTGTTAACTCCAAGGCGATCGCCGACATCGAAGCCCTGGCGAAAACCTGGAACTACCGGGAATTCGAGCGGCGCGCGTGGGCAGGCCAGTCCGTCATCTGGGGCGGTTCCTCCTGGGAGGCCCCTCTTATCCGGGCCTGCGGCACCATCCCCGTCCCGTTTGGCCTGCTCTGGCAGACCGACAGCATTGAAGCCCAGAACGTGGCCGAAAGCTATCATCAGATCCCATCGGAGTTCTGTCCCATGATCAAGGCCATGATCGGACGGCTCCACCTCAACAAGGACTCGAGCATCCGGCGCATCCTCTATTTCGGATCCACCTGCGAGCCGATCAGCATGGTGCTCGAATACGCGCGCCACGATAACTATGAGATCCATGTCATTGACGCCGTCACCTCGTTCAGGCTCGAGGATCGCCGCGGAGAACGGGTGCGCTTTCTCGTCAAGGAGCTCGAGAAGGCTGCAGTCTGGCTGACCGGAAAGCCGGTCGATCAGGACCGCCTGCGCGCCGAACTGCGCTTCAAAAACAAGGTCAACAAGAAGCTCCGTGCAATCCTCGATCTGCGCCTGAAGGCCCCGTTCCACTTCACGGCGGGCCCCACCATGCGCTTCCTGAACGGGGCCAACAGCTACCTCGGCAACCCCGAGCGCTATATGCAGATCCTCGACCAGGCCGTCGCCGAGCTCGAGGTCGCTGCAAAGACTCCCGATGATCGCTTCTACATCCCGCTCGTGCTGGCCGGCGGCGCTGCGGGAAGCCCGCGTCTTGTCGACGCCATCGAAGAGTCGCGCGGAGCGATCCTGGGCTTCGTCGTTCTGAGCACCACGGACTTCCGCGAAGACCTCCCTCCTCTGGAAGCCATGGCCCACTATCTCTTCGACGCCCAGCTCAAGGGCGAACTCGGCGAGGGCGCCGGCGCCTCCGCAACGCTCCGGCGCATCCGCGTCGAGGAATTGATCAAGAAGACCGGCGCCCGCGGCCTCATTTCCACCTTCGTCACGGCGTGTCCCTACGGGAGCGTCGTCCAACAAATGGAACGGAATTATTTCAGAAAGATAGGCATCCCCACGGTCGGCCTTGAACACTCAGTCCACAAAGAGCCTCCGACGGAGGAGCAGATCATGAAGATCAAAACCTTCATCGACATGCTCTCATAAAGGCCTCCCGACGCCTCAACAACCACTCCTTCCCACTATGTGCAGCGTGAGAACATCTAACTCTGCCACCACCTACGGCCGAATCAAGACGGACAACTCGACCGCCGCCAACTCCAAGGCGCTCGCCGATATCGAAGCCCTGGCCAAGACCTGGAATTACGAGGAATTCGAACGCCGGGCGGCCGCGGGCCAGTCCGTTGTCTGGGGCGGCTCGTCCTGGGAGGCGCCTCTGCTCCGTGCCTGCGACACGCTCAGGGGCGAACTCGGCGAGGCTTCCGGTGCTTCCGCGATCCACCGTCGCATTCGCGTCGAGGAGCTCGTCAAGAAAACCGGCGCCCGCGGCATCATCAACACCATCATCACCGCCTGTCCCTACGCCAGCGTCGTCCAACAGCTGGAAAGAAACTATTTCAAGAAACAAGGCATCCCCATGGTTGCCCTTGAAGGCACGGTTCACAGCGACCCGCCTACTGAAGAACAGATCATGAAGGTAAGGACCTTTATCGACATGCTCTCCTAATAAAAACCGGACCCGCAAAAAATCGATACGCTACGACCGGCGTGCGGACCGTCCCCGCACGCCCGGATTGGTACTCCATCCCCGCTTCGGCCGGCAGGCGTTTGGCCGCCCGTCGCGGAGAACGGAAAAAACATCCCGTGCACGACCCCTTTTACCTATTGACCGCCCTCCTCTTCTGGCCGCACGTGCAGTCCGACGTCTCGCCTGGCGCCCCCCGGGTTTGCGAGGCACTCCGTCGGGATGCAGCGTGCGGCCGATGCCTTTTGCGTTCGCCCGCGCCGCGTGGGTTGCTGGGTTTTCCACGGATGGGGCCGCGGTGGCGGCTGGTGTTGGCGAACGCGTCCTTTCCACCGGAGCGCCGCCCGCTCCGGCTTGTCCGGCGGGGTTGCCAAATGGGAAGGCGCGGCGCCGCAAACGCCGCATGAGTTGGTTCGATTCCAACCCCCGCCTCCAGATCCGGTCCGTATTCATCCTCCTATCACCGTAAGATCAATCCATCCACATCATCCGTGAGCCATTTCTACAACACGCCCGCGGAAATCGACCAGCTGCTTGCCGCCGTGAAAACGCTGGCAGGGTAATCCGGCGGATTCCTTTCGCGATCCAGGTTTCCTCTCACACAATGAAAGCGATTTATCTCATATTTGTCGGCGGCCTGCTGCTCCTGGCCCATATCGGATTGGCGGAGGAAGGGGGCGGCGTGGTCGCAAAGGGAACGGGACTCCCTGCCGCGCTGCCGTCGAAGCAGCGCGTGGCCAAGATCGGCCTTAACGAGTGGGTTGCCGTGGCCCGGGTCAAAGGCTGGCTCGATGAGGAGTTTGCCAGACAAAACGCCAGGGTGGAGGCCGTCGACATGCGCGCGGCGGGCACCGCCAGCATCGAGGCGTCGCTGTTCAAGCGCGGCGACCTTCACATCGCCCAACGCATGGCGTATCCGTCGCTTCAGCACCGGGCAAACGGCTTCGATCTCGTGGTGATCTGGGCCGGCGTCGACTGTCATCCGCGCCGGGCCACGACGATCGTGGTGAAGAATTCCAAACTACAGAGGATCGAGGACCTGAAGGGCAAGCTTTTGGGCGCACACCGGCTTGGGTGTCCCTATTTTGCCACCTTCGAGTCGCTCAAGGCCCGGGGATTGGAGCTCGATTCCAACCTGAAGAACGGCGATGTGCGGTACATCAATATTACTGGCAACGCGGCTGTCACCACTTTTCTGTCCGGTGAGATCGACGCGATGGCCACGCATCCTGCGGTGGCCACCATGGCGACCCTGTACGATCGCGGGCTGGTGCGGGAGATTGGCGCCGCAGAGCCCGACGGCGAATACGTCACCGGCGGCGGCCGTGCCCTCGTGATGGCGTTGCGGCAGTTTGCCACCACCAATCCCGACCTGATCCAGGCCTATTTGCGCGCCTACAACCGGACGCGGCAATGGATTGTCGTGGGGAATCATTGGGACGAGGCGGCCGACATAGTCGCCGCGGAGTTCCGGAGCACCAAGGCGGTTGGGATGTACACGCTCCGGGATAATTCGCACATCACCCTCGATCCCGGCCAGCCCGACTATGAGAACCAAGTCGCGTCGCTCAGGCATTTTCTCGCGTGGGCGATCAAGAACGGCGACGATTTCTACAGCGCAAAGCCCCTGACCGAACAGCAACTGCGCGACTTTGTGGACAAGCGCTTTTTCGCAGGCGGTGAGTATTACGTCGACACGACGGACAAGGCGATCGGCCTGAATCAAAGCCACGCCGCGTTACCCGCCGGAGCGAAGTTGGTCGTTGCTCATTCCCCGGCCAATTGAGTTGGCGCATCTCCCGATTGACGGCGGCACGAGTGACATGGGCAGCCTGCCCATAAGCCTTCGCGCGCGTCCACGGGCAAGATGCCCGTGCCACACTGCCGGCCAGCAGAGAGCGCGCCTGACGCCACCGCCAATAGGCAAATGCCCCCCGCGGCAGGCCAAGCTGCAGGTTTTCGCGTCACTATGGCGCCATTACAGAAGGAGGATTGGCCTGCAACGATTCAGTGAATTGTAGGGCCGGCGCTTGCCTGTCCTCCATAGGCCTGGCGAAGGAGGGTCGCCGCGCCACGGTTCATTGGGGGACCGGCCCGCCGACAAGCCCCTCGACCCGCCCGTTCGACAAGCTCATTCTGCTGGCCAGCAGAACGAGCGAAGTCGAGGGACTCGGGGCCTTGAGCCCGTTCGACAGGCTCGGGGCCTTCGGTCTGTCGAAACGGCGGAGGCCCTACATCCGACTGAATCTTTGCGGCTAAGAGCTTTCGATACACGGACTGCGTCTTCGAGGAGGTGTAACCGAGAGCAGGATAAAATATATGGCTTTCGACGCGCTTCGTGTTGCTTCGCACCAAGACGGCTTCTGCGCCAATCTCCCTGGCCCAACATTCAGCTCGCCGGACAAGACATCGTCCAACACCGCAACGCCGAGATCTCTCATCGACGATGAGCCCGACAATTTCGGCCCTAAATCCAGATTCCAGAATTACGGACGCATGCGCTTGCAGCCATCCTACGACTTCTTCTTTCAAAACCGCGACAATCACGAGGTGGTCCTGACGACCGGAGACTCTCGCCAGACGACAGGAAATGGCTTCAGCATTGGCGGCATAGCCGAGCAGACTCGTGAGCCGTGCAATGTCAGCCGAATCGGAAGAAACTGCATCGCGAATTGTCATATTCTCTTTGCCAACGTCAAAGGTGTGCCGGCTATCGCGGCACACAACCTTTTTGGAGTTCCCGCGGCAGGCCAAGCTGGCAGACTTCCGGATGACGATTGCGCCATCACGGGAGAAGGGTTGGCCCGCAACGATGCAGTGATGTAGGGCCGGCGCTTGTCGCCGCGCCACGGTTCATTGGGGGAAAGGCCCGCCGACAAGCCCCTCGAC
>PMKA01000091.1 GCA_003157575.1 Opitutia bacterium | reverse complement strand
AGCGTCTTGCCCTCGCCGGTGGCCATCTCGGCGATCTTCCCCTCGTGCAGGGCGATGCCGCCGATCAGCTGGACGTCGTAGTGCACCATGTCCCAGGTGAGCTCGTGGTCGCACACCGTGATCTTCCGGCCGCAGAGCCGGCGGGCGGCGCTCTTCACCGCGGCAAATGCCTCCGGCAGCAGCTGGTCGAGCGTTTCGCCCGCCTTGAAGCGCTCGCGGAACTCGGCGGTCTTCGCCTGCAGCTGCTCGTCGCTGAGCGCCTCGTATGAGCGTTCGATCTCATTGACGCGCGCCACTATCGGCCGGCACCGCTCGAGGAATTTGCGGTAATGGCGGCCGGAGAATTTCTTAAGGAGCCAGGAAATCATGAAAAGAGGTTGAAGCAAAGCCGGCCCGGCCGGGCTTGGCAAATGACAAATCCCCGCTCCTTGAAGCGCCCTCCAGATTTTTTGGCGGAAAACGGCCCGTCTCGCACGCGAATTGCTTTCCAAAGATGTTCCCATGCCCACCGCCACCGATTCCGCCCAAAACGAAACCACCTGCTCCGGCACCGGCGCGGCTGCGCCTGCGACGCCCTCCGGCCCGTTCCGCAGCTACGACACGCAGGGCTATTTCGACGAGATGCTGGACCCCTCCGGCGGTCCGCGCCCGCATTATGCGCGGTTTGCGCAGCGTCTCACCGGGATGAGCCGGACCGAGTTCGAGGCCAAACGCCGGGCGGTCGACCTCGCCTTCATGCGCCAGGGCATCACCTTCAATGTCTATGGCGACTCGCGGGGGACCGAGCGGATATTCCCGTTCGACCTGGTCCCGCGGATAATCCCGGCGGCCGAATGGGCCTACCTGGAGACCGGTCTCATTCAACGCATCACCGCGCTCAATCTTTTCCTCCACGACATCTATCACGACCAGCATATCATCCGGGACGGCACCATCCCCGCCGAGTACGTCTTTTCCGCAAAACACTTCCGGCGCGAGTTCGTCAATTTCCCGGTGCCGCGCGACATCTACATTCACATCTGCGGCACCGACATCATCCGGGACGCCGCCGGCAAGTACCTGGTGCTGGAGGACAACGGCCGCTGCCCCTCGGGCGTCAGCTACGTTCTGGAGAACCGGCGGGCCATCAAGCGAACCTTCCCCGAGAGTTTCGAGGAGAACGGCGTGCGGCCGGTCGAACACTACCCGGCCGAGCTGTTGAAACTCCTCAAATACATCGCCCCGGCGGGAATCGCCGATCCCACGGTCGTGCTGCTCACGCCCGGCGCGTTCAACTCGGCCTATTTCGAACACACCTACCTCGCGCGCCAGATGGGCATCGAGATCGTGGAAGGGCGCGACCTCCTCGTGCGCGACCAGCACGTCTATATGCGCACGACCAAGGGGCTGCAGCCGGTCCACGTCATCTACCGCCGCATCGACGACGACTTCATCGATCCGCTCGTGTTCCGCCACGACTCGGCGCTCGGCGTGCCCGGACTGATCAACGCCTACCGGGCAGGCCACGTCTCGCTCGCCAATTCCGTGGGAACCGGCGTCGCCGACGACAAGGTCATGTACTGCTTCGTGCCGCGGATGATCAAATACTACCTCGACCAGGAGCCGATCCTGCCGAACGTGCCCACCTACCTTGCCAGCGAGGAGGCCGACCGCCGCTATATCGTCGAACACCTGCCCGAGCTCGTGGTCAAGGCGGCCAACGAGGCCGGCGGCTACGGAATGCTGATGGGGCCGCAGGCCGCCGCCGCCGAGCGCGAGGAGTTCCGCCGCCGCATCGAGGCCGAGCCGCGCAACTACATCGCGCAGCCGGTCGTCCGCCTTTCGCGACATCCGACGGGCCATGAGGACGGCTTCGCGGGGAGGCACGTCGACCTGCGCCCGTTCATTCTCTACGGCGAGAAGACCGTTGTCGTTCCGGGCGGCCTCACGCGCGTCGCCCTGCGGCCGGGCTCGCTCGTCGTCAATTCCTCCCAGGGCGGCGGCAGCAAGGACACCTGGGTTCTCTACGGAAGCGAATGATCCTCCCATGCTCAGCCGCGTAGCCCACAACCTCTTCTGGATGAGCCGCCACATCGAGCGGGCGGAAAACACCGCCCGCCTGGTCGATGTCAACCTGCAGCTCCTCCTCGACGTGCACAACCTCAACGACCGCACCGTCGCCGCATACTGGCTCCCGGTCGTGCAGAGCACCGGCGACGAGGAGCTCTTCCTCCAGCTCCATACCAAGGCCACCGGACGGACCGTCACCGAGTTCCTCGTTTTCCAGCCGCTCAATCCGAACTCCATCGTCTCCTGCATCGCCCAGGCTCGCGAGAACGCGCGCACCGTGCGCGACCAGCTGACGCTCGAGGTGTGGGAGGCGCTCAACCGCCTCTACCTGATGCTCCAGTCTCCGCGCGCCAGGGAGCTCTGGCGTGAAAGCCCCCAGGAGTTCTTCGACGAAATCAAATCCGGCTCGCTCCACCTCCAGGGACTGACCGACGCCACGGTGGTCCGCAACGAGGGCTGGTATTTCGTCCAGACCGCCCGCTTCCTCGAACGGGCGGACAAGACCTCGCGCCTGCTCGACCTGCGCCACGCCTCCGTGCCCGCGCGCGGCGCCCCGGCCGGAGCCGAGCCAAGCCAGACCGACGCCCTGGCGTGGTCCGCCGTGCTGCGTTCCTGCAGCGCGTGGGACGCCTACAAGGCGCTCCACGGCGCCGAGGTGCAGCCCGCGCTGGTCGCCGAGTTTCTTCTGTTGTCAGAGGGCTTTCCGCGCTCGGTGCGCTTCTGCGTGCAGCAGCTCAACCTCGCCCTGCGCGGCATCTCCGGCGTCGCCGAAAACCGCTTCGGCAACGAGGCGGAGAGACTTTGCGGCCGCCTGCTCGCCGAGCTTCAATTCAGCACCGCGGCCGACGTCTTCGACTGCGGCCTGCACGCCTATGTCGACCAGCTCCAGGCCAAGCTCAACGCCATCGGAGAGGCGCTCTTTCAAACCTACATTTTGCAGGCCTTCCGGCTGCAGTCCGACGACGAACTGCGCCAGCAGGAGGAACAGCAGCAGCAATGAAGCTGCAAGTCTACCATCGCACGCACCACGTCTACGCAGCGTTGGTGCGCGACAGCTTCAACGAGGCGCGCCTCGAGCCCGTCGACTGCCCCGAGCAGACCCGGCAGAGCTTCCTGCTCAAGGTCCTGCCCTCCACCCGGCTTTCGCATTTTCACGACTTTTATCGCAACTGCGTCCACGTCATCGACCTCACGTCGCCCCATCAGGAGCTGACGGTCGAAGCCACCTCCGTCGTCGTCACGCGGGACCTTCCCCCGCTGCCCGGCGATGCCACCCCCGCGCCAGTCGCCGCGCTGGCGGCCTGCGAGCGTCTCGGCGAATGCTACGATTTTCTCCAGCCCAGCACCTACGTCCGCGCCACTCCCGAGGCCTGGCGGCTCGCGATCGACATCGCCGCCGGCCACAGCGACGCCTGGCAGATCGTGCAGGCCATCATGCGCCATCTCGGCAGCGAGTTCAGGTACATTCCCGCTGTGACCAACGCCCACACGACAATGGAGGAGGCGCTCCGGTTGCGCCAGGGCGTCTGCCAGGATTTCGCGCACGTGATGATCGGGCTCTGCCGCGCCCTGAAGGTCCCCGCGCGCTACGTGAGCGGCTATCTCTACAACGGCCCGGCCGACAGGCTCAAGGGCACGCAGGCCACGCACGCCTGGGTCGAAGTCTACCTGCCGGGCGTCGGCTGGCGCGGACTCGATCCCACCAACCAGCAGCCGGTCAGCCAGCGCCACGTGAAGGTCGCCATCGGGCGCGACTACGCCGATGTTTCGCCGCTCCGCGGCACCTACCGCGGCACCGCCAGCCGCAAGCTCAGCGTCGAGGTCCTCGTCACCCGGCTCGATTCGGAGGAAGCCGCGGAAGAAGGCCCTTTGTCGCCGCTGGCAGGCTAGCAGGTCGCCATTCCATCTCATGCCGAGGAACGCACCCGTCTCGGGTGCTGGCGCAGGCGTCCCGCCTACGCCCAAGTCTGGCGGGGCGCCGCCTCGCTAGACCCGCCCGCGGAAATACGCGATTGTCCGCTTCAAGCCTTCGTCGAGCGCCACGGCCGGCTTCCACTTGAGCGTGCGGCGCGCGAGCGAGATGTCCGGCCGGCGCTGCTTCGGATCGTCGGACGGCAGGGGCTTGTGCACGATCTTCGATTTCCCGCCGACGAGCTTCACCGTGAGCTCCGCAAGCTGGAGCATCGTGAATTCATCGGGGTTGCCCAGGTTGAGCGGACCGACCGTCTCCGTCTGCTTCATGAAGCGGCAGAACGCCTCGATCAGATCGCCCACAAAACAGAAGGACCGCGTCTGCATGCCGTCGCCATAGACCGTGAGATCCTCGCCCTTCAACGCCTGCACGATGAAATTCGAGACAACGCGGCCGTCGTTGGGCAGCATCCGCGGTCCATAGGTGTTGAAGATCCTCGCAACCCGGATGTCGACGCGGTTCTCCCGGTGATAATCGAAGAAGAGCGTCTCGGCGCAGCGCTTCCCTTCATCGTAACACGAGCGCAGGCCGACCGGATTGACGTGGCCCCAGTAGGTCTCGGACTGCGGATGCTCCTGGGGATCGCCATACACCTCGGAAGTCGACGCCTGGAACACGCGCGCCTTCACCCGTTTCGCCAGACCCAGGCAGTTGATCGCCCCCATGACCGAGGTCTTGGTCGTCTTGATGGGGTTGTACTGGTAATGCGGAGGGGAGGCCGGACAGGCCAGGTTGAAGATCTGGTCCACCTCGACCTTGAAGGGATCGACCACGTCGTGCCGCATGAATTCGAAGTGGGGATTCGACAGCAGATGGACGATGTTGTCCTTCCTCCCGGTGAACAGATTATCGAGACAGATGACGTCATGGCCATCGCTGATCAGCCGATCGCAAAGATGGCTGCCGAGAAACCCGGCGCCGCCGGTCACGAGGATGCGCATGGGGCGGAGACTGGACGGGAAACAGCCGGGTTGCGAGTCCGCTTTGGCAGGCCGCGGCGACATCAGCTGCATCGTTCCCGCCTAGATCAAATCCCGATGGAGGTTCAAGAAACCAACCAAATCCGGCAGGCGTTGCTTCGCCATCGTCATCAAGTAATCGTCCACCGATTGAGGTGGGGACTTCAGCCGCTCTCGACACGTCTTCGCCGCCCCGCAAACGGCCTGTGGGCGGAGGTTGCTGAGATGGCCAAGAAATTCATCCGGATGTTGAACTTCGAGATCGTACTTCTTCAGCTCGGCCTCCGGAAAATGCTTCAGATTGTACGTCACAATGACGTCGCACCGCCCCCTGATGGCGGCGGCAACAACATGGCGATCATTCGGGTCCGGGAGCACAACGATCGGGATCAACGCCTCGAAGCCACAGACCAAGGCATCCCGAACGTTGGAATCCATCAGTTCCCGAGTTCGCCGTATCTGTTCAGGCTTTAGATCCGACCTATCCCGTAGCACGGAGCGCATCCATTCATCATGGATTGAAGCGCTCCATTTCGCTCGGAATAGATCGGTCAGCGCCAATTGGAGGAGCAGATCCCGCAAAGGGGCGGGATAAAGCACGCAGGAGTCGTAGAGTGCAGTATAGGCGGCCACGGGGTGACAAAGACCACAACCCTAATACCCCATGCCCAATTCCTGCGCCTGGCGGGCAAGCTCGTCCAACGCCGCCAATCGGTCGCGATCGATCTGCTGTTTGAACACCATCAGATCCGAAAAGAGAATGCGCCGATGGGTCCCCACCTTCCGGGCGGGGATTTTCTTCTGCTCGATCAAACCCACGACGAAAGGCCTCGACACATTCAACAGGTTCGCGGCCTCCTGCGTGGTCAGTTCCGCATGGACGGGGATCATTGTCACGCTGTTCCCCTTCGCCATCTCAGAGAGCAGCTCAACCAGGAGACTAACGGCCGCCGCAGGCAACACAGCAACTTCCGAGCGGCCATGCCCTTCACCAATCCGCACCCTCAAACCCGTACTGGCACTGAGGTGCGGAGCGAACAAACGGCTCGCTTCACGAGCGACCTGACGGTCTTCGTCAGTCGGAATGATCGAAGGACGAGACGGAACATCGGAGAGTTTCATAGGGTTTCCTTGCAGAGTTCGACACTAGATCAAACGAAACAACCGAAGCAAACAGAATAAACGAATAAATGGTCCGTTGGACCAAGCCTGCCGATTCCGCTGTTTGCTTCGACCTTGCACATTCTGCAATCAAAGAGTAGTCACTCCGTTGGAGGAAAATTCCTGGCTCTGCCAGCGTTCCATGCCGATGAACGTATCTGCCCTGCCCTCGTGTAAACACTTCCGGCGGCACCTCGCGATGCCGCCGGAAAATAGAAGTGCTGTTGAACACGGTGTGCTCGCCTAGCGAACAGGGACGCGGTCTGCACTCACTGACTTTGACTTGATTCCGATGAACATGGAAACAAACCCCACCCCCGAGGCAAGCCCCAATCCGGCCAAGCCCCGCCTTTCTTTCGCCTTCGATGTCGGCCACAGCTCCATCGGCTGGTCTGTACTTACCGCTCCCGAATCCGGCGCACCCGACATCCTCGGCTGCGGTGTCGTGCTCTTCGAAAAGGATAGTGCGCTCGCCAATCAGCGCCGGCTCCACCGCCAGCAGCGCCGCCATGTCCGCGCCACCCGCCAGCGTATCCGGCGGATCGAGCAACTGCTTGCCCACATCGGCGCCATTCCCGAGAAGGAGATTGCTGCCCGCCACATTGCTGCCGGCGGCCACCCGACTCCGTGGCTCCTCGCGGCACGCGTCCTCGCCAGCGGCGGGGCAAAGACGCTCACGTGGCCCGAGCTCTGGGATGTCCTGCGCTGGTACGCGCACAACCGCGGCTACGAGCCGATCGGCGAGGATCTCGACGCCAAGGAAAATGAGGAGAAACGCGAACAGGCTAAAGTCGGCATGGCGCAGTATGGCAAGTCCACGATGGCCGAGACCATCTGCGCCTGGCTCGGCCAGGACCCGCTCTCACCGCGAGCAGGCACAACCGTCAGCTATAAGTCCCAGAAGGCCGCCTTCGAACGCTCTGTCGTCCGCGACGAAGTCCGCCGCCTCCTCACGGCCCACCTCGGCAAGCTCCATGGACTCAATGCGCAGTTCATCACCGCCCTTCTCGACGACGCCCGCGCCATCGCCATGCCGGATCTCCGCCTGACCAAGCGCTACATCGGCGGCCTGCTCTTCGGCCGTCTCGCGATGCGCTACGACAACCGAATCATCGGCATCTGCCCGTTCTACGCCTACGAACTGGAGCAAAAGCACATCGCCGCGGGGCAACCCGCCGCAGAGGCGAGCCGCCTCGCCGAGAAGGAAGCCAAGCTACCCTCGAAGGACTGCCCGGAGTTCTTCCGCTTCCGCTGGGCCATGCTGCTCGCAAACATCGTGGTCGCCGCGCCCTCCGATTCCGGTCTCCGCCCTCTCAACACAACCGAGCGCGAGAAGCTCACGGCTCAGGCGCAGGCCGAGGGTTACTTCACTCCGGCGGCGTTCCGCAAAACCGTCCACACGCTCACCGGGGCAGTCCGCGACAACCTCGACCAGATGTTCATGGACGCCACCGCCGAAAAGAACCTCGTGTTCGATCCGGGGCTCAAGCTGGTGAACTCCAAGGACTGGATATCGCCGCTTTGGCCTCATCTCCCGGAACGCGTGCGGCTCCACGCCCTCAACCGCTGGCGCCGCGGTCGCTCGCAAACCCTCGGCGCCCTCCGTACCGAAGCTCAGCAAGCTGGATACGACCTCGCGCCGTTCGAAGCCGCCCTCGCCGCGCTCTGTGTTCCGAAGAAGCCCGGTCGAACGACCAAGAAGGAAAACCAACCGCCGACACCTGGCCAGATCCTCGAAGCCAAGTACTCGGTGGATCTGCTCGGCGGGCGCGCCCCGCACGCACGCCCGATCCTCGTCCGCGCAACCAACGAGGTAATGGCCGGCCGCCACCCGCGCGAGGAAGGCGGCTGCCTATACGAGACGCCCGACCTCCGCGGCGCTCGCGAGCGCCGCACACTCGACCAGCAGACCAACAACCATCTCGTCCGCCACCGCCTCCTCATTCTCGGCCGACTCGTCGCGCAACTCGTCGCCGATCCGGCCTACGGCGCCGGCGAACCCGCCCGCGTCGCCCGCCTGACCCTCGAAGTGAACCGCGACCTCCGGGAGATGGCCGGACTCACCGCACAGGACATCGCCAAGGAGATGAACGAACGCCTGCGCAGCCATGGCAAAGTCTCGCAGCGTCTCCTCGACGATCTCCCACCCGAACACCACTCCCGCATCAACGCCTCGCTCATCCGCAAGGCCCGCATCGCCGACGATCTCGGCTGGCATTGCCCCTATACCGGGCAGGAGTTCGAGCCCATCGATCTCATTACCAAACGGGTCGATCTCGACCATATCATCCCCCGATCCCAACGCACCTCCGACTCGCTCGATTCGCTCGTCGTCACCTTTTCCGAGATCAATAAGTGGAAGGGCGCCCGCACCGCCTGGCAGTTCATGAAAGAGTTCGAGGCCAGGCCGGTGCCCGGACTTCCCCAATACTCGCTTAAGCAACTCAAGCGCTACGAAGCCGACGTCAAAGCCCTGGACACCCGCGGCCACCCCGACGACCAAAAACGCAAGAAGCGCCGCATCGAGAAACTCCTGCTGGAGAAGTTCGACGAGAAAGCCGGTGGCTTCACACCTGGCCAGCTCACGCAAACCTCGCACCTCTCTCGGCTCGGCCAGCAAGTGCTCCGCGCCCCCTTCGCACAACTCGAAGACGGTCCTTCGTTCGTAGCCCTGCCCGGCCAGGTGACGGGACAGGTGCGCGCAGCGTGGAAGGTTCTCGCCTGCCTCGACAAAGCCGCGCCAGACGTGATGGAGAAGACCCTCGATGCTGAAGGACGTGAGCATTTGGAACCGAGGACGAAGACCGAGATCCGCGACATCACTCATTTGCACCACGCGCTCGACGCATGCGTGCTCGGTCTCGCCGCCTCGCGATTCCCCAACAACGGCGAAGTCTGGCGCGCCCTCCTCGAACGCCGCCCCAACCCCGCGCAACGCGCGTTGCTGGAATCTCTCGACCTCGGGGACTTCGATGCCTCAGGCGGCTTCCGTCTCCGCGACCTGCCGGAGTCGTTGAAACAGCAGCTCCGCACACGTCTGGCCGAACGCCGCGTCGTCCAGCATGTGCCCGCCGACATGAGCGGTATCCGGGTAAAGCAGAACGTGAGAGGTATCCTCGACGCCTCTGATCCTGAATTCCTGATCCTGAAGCCGGGTATCGGCGACGATGGCACCAAACAGAAGAAACCAGAGAAGGTGCTTCGTAGTAAGGTTATTGGCCTCCAGCCAGGAAAGCTCAGCCAGTTGAAGGGAGTTCGGCTATTCGACGGCAATTTCGGCGTTGCCATCCTCGACGACGATAAGCTCCCGCCCACCGAGCGCTTCGTCATCCTTCCCTTCGCCCGGGTCTGGCAGCGATTGCAGGCGCTCGAACTGCGCAACGGCGGCAAGCGACCGAAGGTCTGGCGAAACGGGCAGATCATTGCCCTCCCCAAGGGAGCACACGTTGGTCGGTGGCGGATCTACTCAGTGATGAACACCGCTGACGGACTCGTTCTTAAGCTCGGCCGCGTCGATGGGCTCGACTGGGAGTGGAAACTCGCTCTTCACAGCCTGCTCCGCGACGGCGCAGAGCGTTTTTCGACGAAGCTCGATGGTAACCTATAGGATGCCATGTCCTACCACATCGTCAGCATCGACGCGCCCCAGGCCGATCTGACGTGTCGCGATGGCCAGCTCGTTTGCACCACCGATCCGGGCACGCCACCGCGGAGGCTCCCGCTGGAGGACATCGCCGCCATCATCATCACCAGCTTCTCTGCCCGCATCCACAGCCATCTTTTCATCGAAGCCGCGCGCCATGGGGTGTCGCTTGTCATTTGCGACCGCTTTCAACCCGTCAGTCTGCTCCTGCCGGCCTGCCGTTCGGCCGATACGCTGCTCACCCGCCGCCATCTCACCCTACCGGAACCCGTGCGACGGCGGCTATGGGAAAGAGCCATCGATGCCAAGTGTGCCAACCAGGCGACTGTGGCCCAAAAGATCGCGCCATTCAGCAATTCCACACGCGAGCTGGCCCGGGCCGCGCAGGCACGCACTGCCCGAAAAGAAGGCGGATGCGCGAAGCTGTTCTGGGATGTTGTCGCCGAAGGGCTCCGGATCGAGGGATTTGCCCGAGGCAGAAAGCTCGGCGGGCTCAACGACCTTCTGAATTACGGCTACGCAGTGCTTCTTTCCACCGTGCTTCAGAAGCTTTACGGCTTCGGCCTCGATCCGACCATCGGCATCTCACACGCGATCCGCGAGCGCAGCGCCCCACTTGCCTACGATCTCATGGAGCCGTTTCGCCCCTGTGTGGACTGGCGGATCTATCAATGGGTGAAAGAGCGCCCGCACGAGGAGGCGTTCCAGGTCACCGGGGAATTTCGCCGCTGGGTCACCGGCTTCACCTTGGAGCGTGTCGATTATCTCGGCCTCGAAATCGACATTCGCGGCGTGATCGAGGGCTCGGTTCGGAGCTTCCGGCAAGCAGTCCTCACCGGCATCGCCAGATACTACCGCCCATGGACCTGGAGAAATTCAAAATGGGCTGGCTCGTCGTAGCGTTCGACCTGCCGGTACTCACCAAGCCGCAACGGAAGGCTGCAACGGCGTTCCGGCAGTTTCTGTTGGACGATGGGTTTCAGATGGTCCAGTTCAGCGTCTATGTGCGGCCGTGCGTGAGCTTCGCCCGGCAGGAGACCCACCTCGACCGGATCAAGAAGGGAGTCCCGCCAGAGGGGAAAGTGCGGGCGTTTTTCGTCACCCGCGCCCAATGGGAACGGTCATTCGTGATCTACGGCAGCCCAGCCAAAGAGGTGCCGGCGGAGGAAATGCCGGAGCAAATCCAACTCTGGTGACCGGGAAAATACGGTTCCGCCCCGGCCAAGTTGCTTGCGACGAGCGACTTGGCTGGGGCGGATGCTCTCCGCCGCGGAATTGG